>NZ_JBEXZT010000023.1:0-143023 GCF_040631275.1 Streptosporangium sp. NPDC020145
GTTTCCGTGCACGTTCCGGGCGTGCTGGGGAAGGGGAGCCGTCTGGCGCACCGGCCCTGTGTCCTGGGGCCGGTCCTCCTCCAGGGTGCCCGGCCAAGTGCTCCCCGGCTCGGGGCCGGGCACCCGCCTCTGAAAGCACCCGTCCCACGAAAGGCCCTGCATTCCGGACCTCGCAAACCGAACGAAGACCCCGGACCCATGGCTTGAGCGGTCGGATCCTGGGTCTCACGACCCGGGCTCCCGGCCTGGACGAGGACCCCTGAACTCACGGCCCGAACCCGGACCCCGTGGCCCGGGCGAAGGCCCTCGAAAGCCCGCGCCGAACGAAGACGCCTGGACTTCATGGTTCGAGCGAGCGGGACCCCTCCCCGAGCGAAAGCCCCGGCCTGAACGACATGTGTTCCCGTCCACCCTCCGAACCAGGGTGGCCATGACCGACGACGAGCGACGTCTGATCAGCCTGCTCATCAGCACCCACCCCGGTTGGCGGTACGAGCGACACGACCTGCCCGGCCTGCCCCGATGGTGGGCCATCCGCTACGCCCTGACCAGCATGGGGCCGGGGCCCGGGACGTGCTGGGCCGTACGACCCCGCACCGCCTGGTCCATGCGCTGACCCACCACAACCAGATCCTGCACACCCTCCGCCACTGAAGGAGAGCCTTATGTCCCCCCTCAAGGCCGTCGCCCCCGACGGCACCTTCGTCACCGGGCCCGACACCACCGAACGACTTCTCACCCCCGGAGAAGTGGCTCGGATCTTCGGCGTGGACCCCAAGACCGTGAACCGGTGGGCGCTCACCGGGAAGATTCCCTCGGTCAGGACACCCAGCAGGCAACGCCGCTACCGACAAAGCGACATCAGGGCACTCCTCGACGCCTCGTGAAAGCGCGCCGCAGCCGGACGGTGGCGGCCACGGCGGGCCACAGGCGAGTGGCGAGGTTCCGCGTCTGACCGTCGAGCGTCACCCCTACGCGGTATGGGCGGAGCCGCCACCACCACTGTTTCCGCCGGTGCGTCCCTGAGTGTCCCTGCCGGGAAGGCCGGGACGGTCGGGACGGTCGGAGTCGGTCCTGGACCGTCCACCGGCGCCGCCCGCGCCGCCGCTTACGTCGCCGTTGTCGTTCGAGGGCCCGGGCTTCTTGTCGGGGCACGGCTCCGGCGCGGGCGGGACGCCACACGACTCGGTGTCGTAGGTGAGGGTCAGTTCGCCGTCGCCCTGGCGGACACCGACGGTGAAGGTGGATCCGGCAGGGCCGAGGCTCGACCCGCCGCCCCCGCCGCCGCCGTACAGGGTGTCGGTGGAGGAGGAGCCACCTGTCTCCGGTTCTCCCGCGTCGGCCGGGTGGTCAGATGACGGGGTCTTCCCGGAGATCGTGGGCCGTGATCCGGTATCCCACCCTGGGCGTGGTGGTGATGGCCGGGGGGTCGCCGAGTTTGCGGCGCAGGCGGCCGACGGTGACCGTGACGGTGTTGGTCAGGGGGTTGGCGTGCTCGTCCCACACCTGTTCGAGCAGGTCCTCGGCACTGAGGAACGCGGGAGCGGCGCGGAGGAGGGCTTCGAGCAGGGCGAACTCTTTGACCGACAGATCCAGGTGGCGGCCGTCGCGGGTGGCGGTGCGGCGCAGCGGGTCGAGCTCGATGCCGGCCGCGCGCAGCGTACGGGGCTGGGCGGTGGGACGGCGGCGGGCCAGGGAGCGGATGCGCAGCACCAGCTCGGGGAAGTGGAAGGGCTTGGTCAGGTAGTCGTCGGCTCCCAGGGTCAGGCCGGTGACCCGGTCTCCGGGCTCGTCGGCCGCGGTCAGCATCAGGACCATGACACGGTCGTCGTGTTCGGTGATCATCCGGCAGAGGGTGTCGCCGTGGATACCCGGCAGGTCGCGGTCGAGGACGACCACGTCGTAGGCGTTGAGGTCGAGCTTGGCTGCGGCCTCCAGGCCGTCGTGGGCGACGTCCACGGCCATGCCCTGATCGCTCAGACCTTCGACGAGTACGGCGGCGAGGGAGCGCGCGTCCTCCACCACGAGCACCCTCACGCCGCGACCTCCGCCGGTACGGCCGCCGCCGGCAGCGAGATGACGACGCGGAGACCGCCTTCCGGCCGGGCCCGCAGGTCGAGGGTGCCGCCGTGCGCGGCGGCGACGGCTGCGACGATCGAAAGGCCGAGCCCGGAGCCGTCGCCGGAGTGGGTGCGGTCGGCGCCGAGTCGCTGGAAGGGCTGAGCCAGTCGGTCGACCTGTCGCTGGTCGAGGACGCGTCCGCCGGTCTCGACGACGAGCCGAGCCGTTGCGCCGTCGGTGGTGGTGGCGAGGAGGATCGAGCCGCCTTCGTGGCTGTGGGTGATGGCGTTGTCGATGACGTTGTCGATCATGCGGGTGATGAGCGTCCTGTTTCCCTGTGTCCACGCGCTGTCGTGCGCGGTGCCCGGGGTGTCGGCGGCGGCGGGGGAGTGGACGGTGAGGTTGTTGGTGGCGATGTCGGCGGTCCGGGCGTGCAGGGCGGCGGTCGCCAGCTGGTGGAGTGAGAGCGTGGTGCGGTCGGTCAGGGCGCCGTGCTGGGCGCGGGCGAGCATGAGGAAACCTTCGAGCAGCCGGTCGACCTGGTCGAGCTCGGTGCGGAGCCGGTCGGCCAGCGCGGCGGTCTGCGCCGGTACGGGCTCCGGCTTGGCCAGGGCCACGTCCAGGGACGCGCGCATGGTGGCCAGCGGGGTGCGGAGTTCGTGGGAGGCGTTGGCGACGAACCGGCGTTGGGCGGCGAATGAGTTCTCCAGCCGTTCCAGCAGGTCGTCGATGGTGTCGGCAAGGTCTTTGACTTCGTCGGCCGGGCCCTGGGCGGCCAGCCGCTCGTGCAGGTTGTCGGCGGAGATGCGGCGGGTGGCCGCGGTGATCATCCGTAGCGGGCGCAGCACCCTGCCGGCGATGAGGCGGCCCAGGACGAGCGACACCACGGCCATGACCGCGAGCGCCAGCGCCGAGCCGATCAGGAACTGGCGTGACTGGGCCGCGTGGGTGTCCGACAGCTGGGTCTGGAGCCACGCGATGCGCTCGGTGGCGGCGGCGAGCGTGGTCGGCTCGACCGGCGGGGTCCCAGGGGGTGCGGATCGGCTGACCCGCGTCCCTCCGAGGCCCACGAGGTTGGTGATGACCAGCAGTCCGACGGCGGACAGCAGGAACATGGCACCGTACAAGACGGTGAAGCGCAGTCGTACGGTGCGCGCCGGCCGTCGCCAGATTCGCATGGGTTCCAGGATGCCGTACCGGACCTAACAGCGATGTGACAGCCTCTGTTCGGCCCGTGTTAGGGCCGGGTCCGTACAACCGGTCGCATGCAGGCAACCATCGAAGTCAGCGGGCTGCGCAAACGGTTCGGCCCGACCCTTGCGCTGGACGGCATGTCGTTCACCGTGCTGCCCGGCCGGGTCACCGGGTTCGTCGGCCCCAACGGGGCGGGCAAGTCCACCACGATGCGGGTGATCCTCGGCCTGGACGCGGCCGAGGAGGGTCAGGCGCTGATCGGCGGACGGCCGTACGTCGGCCTGCGCGACCCGCTCACCCACGTCGGCGCGCTGCTGGATGCCGGGGCGCTGCAGCCGAGCCGTACCGCGCGCAACCATCTGCTGTGGCTGGCCCACTCCCAGGGCCTGGACGGCAGGCGGGTCGATGAGGTGCTCCAACAGGTGGGGATGCGGTCCGCCGCCCGGCGCAGGGCGGGCGGCTTCTCGCTGGGCATGCGCCAACGGCTCGGTATCGCCGCCGCGCTGCTCGGGGACCCGCCGGTGCTCATGCTGGACGAGCCGGTCAACGGCCTTGATCCCGAGGGCGTCGTGTGGATGCGCGGCCTCCTGCGGTCACTGGCCGGCGAAGGGCGGACCGTGCTGGTGTCCAGCCATCTGATGAGCGAACTGGAGGACACCGCCGACCATCTCGTGGTGGTGGGCAAGGGCCGCGTCATCGCCGACACCAGCGTGGCCGATCTCATCACGACCGCCTCCCGCGGCCGGGTCACACTGCGGACGGCGGCGCGCTCGGCGGCGATGTCCGCGCTGGGTCACGCCGGCGCCACCACGGCCGTCACCGACCACGACACGATCGTCGTCTCAGGGCTGTCGTCGGAGCACGTCGTGGCCGTACTCAACGCCGGCGCGGTGCCGTTCTCCGAGGTGGCGACGTACCGGGTGACGCTGGAGCAGGCCTATATGGACCTCACCGCCGACGCGGTCGAATACCGGGGAGCGGCACGATGAGCGCCATTCCGCGCCGTTCCTCACACCACGCGGAGCCGGGGACCGGACGCGGAGGGTTCGGGCGGTCGCTGCGCGCCGAGTGGACCAAGTTCAGGACGGTGCGCGGCTGGGTGGTCGCCCTGACGGCAGCGGCGCTGGTCACCGTGCTGCTCGGGTTGCTGTCCGCGTCCAGCGGCCACGCCTCGTGCGGCGCCGGTCCGGTCGAGGTCGCCTGTCCTCCGCCCCTGGTGGGTCCGGGCGGCGAGGCGGTGGACGACAAGTTCTATTTCGTGCACCGGCCGCTGGTGGGGGACGGCGGCATCACCGTCCGCCTCACCTCCATGACCGGCCAGATCCGCAAGCCCGATGTCACCCCGGGGCGGCGCAACGTGGTTCCCGGCCTCGTGCCGTGGGCGAAGGCCGGAGTCATGATCAAGGAGAGCACCAGGCAGGGCTCCGCCTACGCGGCGGTGATGATGACCGGCGAGCACGGGGTGCGGATGCAGCACGACTTCACCCACGACGTGGCCGGCCGGGCGGGCGGCGTCTCCCGGCAGTCGCCGCGCTGGCTCCGGCTGACCCGCTCCGGCGACACCCTCACCGGATACGAGTCAGTCGACGGCACGGACTGGACGCGGATCGGCACCGCGACCCTGGCCGGACTACCGCAGACCGTACAGATCGGGTTGTTCGCGACCTCCCCCGGGGATCTGACGGTCACGCAGGGGGATCTCGGCGGGTCCGTCGCGGCGGCCCGCTTCACCGAAGCCACCGGTGAGTTCGACCAGGTCAAGCTGGAGGGCAGCACGTCCGGCGCGTGGCGCGACGACGACATCGGCGTCACCGTCGGTCCCGACGGGGTCGAGCACCACCCGGGCCGCGCCGGCCAGTCCGGTGGCACCTTCTCCGTCACCGGCGTCGGCGACATCGCGCCGACCATCGAGGGCCCGACCGCGGAACGTCCCCTCAGCGGTGCGCTGACCGGGCTGATCCTGGTGATCGTGGTGGCGGTCATGTTCGTCACCGCCGAGTACCGGCACGGCCTGATCCGCGTCACCCTGCTGGCCGGCCCGCGCCGCGGCCGGACGCTGGCGGCCAAGGCGCTGGCGCTCGGCCTGGTCACCTTCGCCGCCGCGCTGCCCGCCGGTGCGATCACGTTCACGGTCGGCGGGCGGATCCTGCGCGGCAACGGCAACGCCGTCCTCCCGGTGCCCCTGCTCACCCAGGTGCGCATCGTGGTCGGCATGGCGGTGCTGTTCGCGCTGGCCGCCGTGCTCGCCCTCGCCCTCGGCGCGCTGCTGCGGCGCAGCGTCGCGGCGGTCGTCACCGCGATCACGGTGATCGTGGTCCCGCACGTCCTCGCCACCACCTCGGTCCTGCCCGACAGCGCGGCGCAATGGCTGCTGCGCCTCACCCCGGCGGCCGGCTTCGCCACGCAGCAGAGCGTCCCGCAGTACGCGCACGTGCTCGGCCACTACGCGCCCATCGCCGGGTTCTACCCGCTGCCGCCGTGGGCCGGTCTGGCCGTGCTGGCCGGTTATACGGCGCTCGCCCTCGGCTTGGCCGTCCTTCGACTCCGCCGGAGGGACGCATGAGACGTCCCCGTCGGGACCTCTTCCCGCGTCGCGGGAGGAGCGCATGAGAGAGCACCTGCATGCGGAGTGGACGAAACTCCGTACCCTGGCCGGCACCGGCTGGCTGCTGCTCGCCATCGTGGTGCTGACCGTCGCCGTCAGCGTCGCGGCCTCCGCCGTCGTGTCCTGCGCCTCGGAAGGCTGCGGCTACGACCCCGCCAAGATCGGTCTTTTCGGGGTCCAGGTGAGCCAGGCGGTCGTCGCCATCCTGGCCGTGTCGGCGATCACCGGCGAGTACGGCACCGGCATGATCCACCTCACCCTGACCGCCATGCCGCGCCGGGTCGGCGTCCTGGCCGCGAAGGCGCTCATTCTGGTCGGCTTGACCCTGATCGCCGGAAGTGTCGCCGTGCTCGCCTCCGCGCTGGCCACGCGGCGCATCCTGCTCGCCAACGGCTTCCCCGCCGACATGCTCCTTCTCACCAGCGGTCCCATGGTGCGCGCCGCCGTGGGTTCGGTCCTCTATCTGGCGCTGGTCGCCCTGTTCAGCCTGGGCGTCGCCACCGCCGTACGGGACTCCGCCACCGCCATCGGGGTCGTGCTCGGCCTGCTCTACCTCTTCCCCGCCCTCATCCTCATGGTCGCCGACGATGACTGGCAGCGGCTTCTGTGGCAGATCTCCCCGATGAATGCCGGGCTCGCCATCCAGGCCACCACCCACCTGTCCAGCCTTCCCCTCAGCCCATGGGCCGGCCTGGGCGTACTCGCCGCGTGGGCCACCGCGGCGCTCCTGGGCGGCGGGCTGCTCCTACGGATGCGCGACGCGTAGCCGCCGGCGTGGGCGAAGCAGTCCGGGACCCCCTTCGGCGCGGACCCGGCGACCGACGCCGCTACCGGGAAACCGACATCAACGATGCTCGACTCCCTGACCACGACGTCAGGGGCATGAACGCCTGAGAGCGCGTCAAGCGAGCTGATGCCCCCTTCGTCGTCGTCGCGGCCGGTCGGCCACCGTTCGGCCTACGGGCTTCACGCCGTAGGGCCTTACACGGATACCTACCGTCGAACGTCCTGCCGAAGGCCGGTCGTCGCGGGACCGGCCGGAACGGCGGGGGTTCGAGGCCATGTCCAGGCGGAGCGCAGGACGAAGGCCAGGAGCAGTACCTCGATTCCGATGGAGAGGCCATAGAAGAAGGCCCAGTCCCAGGACTCCCCTACCGCGTTGAACACCGAGTAGGGGATGTAGAGCGACGCGACGACGAGGTTCGTGGCGCGGTTCACCCGGGCGGGCAGCGTCATGGAGAGCATCACCATCAGGGCCGGGATCGCTACGGACGCGAGCATCACGGTCAACAACGTCGGGCTGACGCCGAACTCGAAGACGACACCGGCGCGGACGCCGTCGATGACGCCGGGCTTGTAGAGGTGGAAGTAGTCGACGTAGATGTAGAGGAACATGAAGCCGGCCCATGCGGCGGCGAGCTTGGCCTGAACGGGGACCGGCGGGTCGTCGAGCAGGTCCGGGGTTTTCGTTCGGATGGTCACCGGTTCTTCTTTCGGGAGGAGCGGTCCCCTGCGCCGGAGCGGCGGCAGGTTCGGGCGTGCACACGCACGGGTCGGGTCGTTCTCGCCGGTCCGGTCGTCAGACGGTGACGACGACCTTCCCTCGGGTGTGGCCGGCCGCGACGTGGCGGAGGGCGTCAGCTGCTTCGTCGAGGGGGTGGGTACGGTCGATGACGGGCGTGACCTGCCCGGTCGCGAGCAGGTCGGCCAGGGTGAGCAGGTCCTGGCGCTTCCCGACCGACGTGAAGGGCCTCAGCCGCTGACGGGTGAACCCGGACAGCACGCGCGCTTTGACGATCCGGCCGAGGGGGCCGATCCGGCGGCCGCCGCGTCCGCTGTTGGGGATGAGGGTGCCGGTGGGCGTCAGCGCTCGGCGGACAGCCGCCAGGGGCTGGGCTTCCACGTTGTCGAGGATGACGTCGTAGCGCTTCCCGGTGCGGGTGAAGTCGGTCTCGGTGTAGTCGACGACGTGGTCGGCGCCGAGTGACCGGACCAGGTCGACGTTGCGGGTGCCGCACACACCCGTCACCTCGGCGCCGAACGCCTTGGCGATCTGGACGGCGAAGGAGCCCACGCCGCCCGACGCGCCCGTGATCAGCACCGTCTGACCCGGTCGAACGTTCGCGATGTCGCGCAACGCCTGCAATGCCGTCATGCCGGACGTGGGCACCGCCGCCGCGTCCACGTCCGACAGGTTGGCGGGCACGGACACGAGGTGGTCCGCCGGGACGCGGGCGTACTCCGCGAGCGTTCCCGTGGTGCTCCAGCCGAACACCTTGTCGCCGGGTCGGAGGGCGGTGACGTCCTTCCCGACCGCCGCCACCACGCCGGCGAGGTCCCTGCCAGGGATGCCGTGACGCGGCCTGCGGAGCCCGAACACCAGACGCACCACGTACGGCTCACCGGTCATGACGAAGTAGTCGCCGGGATGTACTGCGGTCGCGCCCACCCGGACGAGCACATCGCCTCGACCAGGTAGCGGTAGCCCGACCTCGGCCATCACGAGCACGGAGGGCGGGCCGTAGCGGTGCTGGACGGCGGCCCGCATCGTCGCCGCCCCGGCCGGACTCGCCTCCGGCGTTCGTTCGGTTCCCACAGAAGCCTCCTCCGAGCCGCGACGCCCACTGGTTCGTACGCCGTACGTCGTACACCGTACGAACACGTACACCGTACTATGGACGTACGCTGTACGACTGTCAAGCCGTACGAGCAGGCGAGGAGACCCGTTGGCTGCGAGGGAACAAAGGCGGGTCGCGTCCGACGCGGGGCTGAGCAAGCAGCGGGTGGTGGAGGAGGCGATCCGGCTCGCCGACCGCGAGGGGGTCGACGGGCTGAGCATGCGCCGGCTGGCCGGCACGCTCGGCGCGGGCGCGATGTCGCTGTATCACTACGTGGCGAGCAAGGAAGAGCTGCTGGACGCCATGATCGACGTCGTGTTCGAGGAGATCGAGCTCCCGCCCGAAGGGACCGACTGGCAGTCGGCGATACGACGGCGGGCGGTGTCCGCCCAACAGGTTCTCGCGCGCCACCCGTGGGCGAACGGCCTGATGGAGTCGCGGACGTCGCCAGGGCCCGCGACCCTCCGCCACCACGAGGCGGTCACCGCCTGCCTGCGGAGGGCCGGCTTCTCGGCCTTGATGGCGACGCATGCCAACTGGTTGCTCGACAGCTATGTCTACGGCTTCGCCCTGCAGGCGGCCAGCCTGCCGTTCGGCACCGCCGACGAGCTCGCGGACGTGATCGAGGACGCCTACCTACCCCAGCTTCCTCCTGACGAGTTCCCCTACCTCAACGAGTCCGCCGCGGCGCTCGTCGCCGCCGGCTTCGACCCGGCGAAGGAGTTCGTCTTCGGCCTCGACCTCGTCCTGGCCGCCCTTGAGCCCCTGAGAGTGCCTTCCGCGAGCCCCCATCCGTGATGTCGTCAGATGATCGTGTGGCTTTGTAGTGCTACCGCCCGTCTGCGGGGCCAGTTGTGCTGGGATGGCGCGATGGCTGAGCGCAAGCCGTACCCGAGCGACTTAACCGACGCTCAGTGGGCGTTGATCGGACCGGTCCTCACGGCCTCAGCCCACGAGAACACGGCCGGGGTCGCCCTGCTGGACCGGGTCACCGTCGTCACCGAGGGCAGCGTGACCAAAGTGCTGGTCGACCAAGGGTTCAAGAACACGGTTGTCGCCCATGGCGCCGGCCTGGGAAGCGCCGTGGACATCGTCAAACGCAACCCCGCCGACAAAGCCCTTCGTGCCCCAGTCTGCTCGGCCGTCATCCGCGAAACCGACATCAAGGCCCTCCTCAACGCCTCGTGAGAGCGCGCCGCAGACGGGTGGTGAGGTTCCGTGTCTGACCGTCGAGGGGCACCCCTACGTGGTACCGGCGGAGCCGCCACCGCCACCGTTTCCGCCGGTGCGTCCTTGAGTGTCCCCGCCGAGAAGGCCGGGACGATCGGAGTCCGTCCCGGACCGTCCACCGGCGCCGCCTGCGCCGCCGCTTACGTCGCCGTTATCGCCAGAGGACTTGGGCTTCTTGTCGGGGCACGGCTTCGGCGTGGGCGGGACGCCGCACGACTCGGTGTCGTAGGTGAGGGTCAGCTCGCCGTCGCCCTGGCGGACACCGACGGTGAAGGTGGATCCGGCAGGGCCGAGACTCGACCCTCCGCCCCCGCCGCCGCCGTACAGGGTGTCGGTGGAGGAGGAGCCGCCGGCGCCGCCGCCTTGCGCACCACCGCCACCGCCCCCGCCCGCGCCCATGTGTGGGTCGGCGAGGTTGACGGCGCCGTTTCCTCCGGCGCGTCCTTGGGCGGCCCCGCCGGGAAGGCCGGGAAGCTCGGATTCGGTCAGGGGCTGCCCACCGGCGCCGCCTGTGCCACCGTTACCGCCCGAGGAGCCGCCGGCACCGGCGCCGGGCTGGTTCGGGGTGGCACCGTCGGTGCCGTTCTGGCCGCCGTCGCCACCTTGGCCTTCCGTTCCACCCGCGAAACTGCCGGCGCCTCCACCGCCGCCACCGGCGATGATGAGCGGCTGGTCGCCAAGGGCGATCGTCGTCGTGCCGCCGCCGCCACCGCCGTTGGTGCCGTTGCCGGGCCTGAGGTCCTCCCGGTAGCCGCCGGGCCGGCCGCCGCCGCCGAAGCCGCCTGCGGCGGGCTCGCCGGTTTCGAGGTTCCCGCCTGTGCCCGCGCCACCGACGTAGATCGTCAGTTCGTCCCCTGGGTTGACCTGGACGGTTCCGTTGACCTCGCCGCCTCGCCCGCCGGGAGATCCGTAGACGGCGGTGCCGCCTGCGGCTCCGAAGGCGTCCACGATCAGCTCGCACACCCCTTCCGGGACCGTGAAGGTCTGCGGAGCCCCGGTGTAGCCGAACGTTCGGCTACCCGGTTCCGCCTGCGCGACGGTCGGTACGAATGCCAGCGCCGCGGTCATGGCGGCTCCCGCGGCACGCGGGAACCACTTAGAGTTAACAATTGTCACGACCTGTAAGGTGTGCAGGGCTTGATCGCGATCAAGCCGACCTGAGGGCAATGAACACGCCCGTGTCGTCCCATGCTCACTTGCCGACGGGGTGCCGTCCGGTCCTCACGAAGGACTGACGGCGAGCTGCCGCCCGATCACCGACCCCACCGCCGGGCGCTATCGGGCCCAGCCGAGGCCCTCGACGGCCGGGTACTGCGGCGCCTGACCAACGGCTACGACGAGGTGGCCTCGACCCCGTATTCGTCATGGTCGAGGGTCGCGATGGAGTCGTCGAAGACGAACTCGGCGTGGTCGCGGCTCGCCTCGTACAGGATCGCCGCGAGGTCGCCGCGCGGTACCTCGACCTCGTCCGGCTGCTGGAAGGCGCGCATGTCCATCCGGCCGACCCGCCTGCCCGCCGCGTCGACGAAGGTGAGGCCCGTCGTGCCGGTCGCGGCCTCGCGCAGCCGGGGCATGACCCCCATCTGCTCCACGACCTGTACGGCGGGGCCCCTGACGTCCACCGGGTTCCCGCTGGAGCGCGGCGTCCCGGCGCGTTCGACGACGGTGACCTGGAAGCCGTACCTGGCCAGCCAGTAGGCCGCCGTCGGCCCGCCGACCCCGGCTCCGGAGATCAGGACTGTCCGCTCGGTCATGACACCTCACTAACCGGATGAAACTCCTCCGCCTAACCGGCCGTGCATGGGAACCGATGTCAGCATCACCCTTCCGGGATTCCTGATCAAGGGCGGAACATCCGGCGGATGAACGGGCCCACGTCCAGAAGGATTGACGGCTTTTCGGGTCGTGGACGTTCTCGAAACCTTCTCCGACCACGTTCGGTGACCTGTCGCGGTGCGGCGGGGGTCATCTCCCGCGAAGCGTCTCGACCTCCACGGCCAGCGCGGCCAGGTCGCGGACGTGCGTGTAGTACGTGGTCGCATACTCGTCCTCGATCGCCGCGAGGACCTTCTCAAGAACCGTCGTCATCCGGGTCAGGCTCGCATGTCGCTGTTCGTCGAGCGAGCCGTTGAGAACGCGTACGGCGTAGCCGTAGGCGTCCGCGTCGAGCATCACCAGGTCGTGGCCCGCGATGTCCAGGCCACGGAGGCCGGGTGGGAACGGCATGGCCATGTGCTCGGCCGTCATCTGGGAAAGGGCGGTGACCTTCTCTTCGAACACACCACAGAATCCCATCGGGTGTCACGGCACCGTCGTGACACCCCGGCTTCGTGTCAGGTGGGTCAGGGAAGCAGGAGACCCCAGTAGAGCGCCCACGGGACGAACCCGAGTCCCGTCGCCGTGACCACCCGCGCCCCCAGGGAGGCCGTACGCCATCGGGCCAGGCAGGTCAGCGTCGCGACGGTGGTGCCGACGGCCAGGAACTGCGCCGCGAGCCAGGCTACGGGCCGGTCGAGCAGCAGGGGGCCGGGCGAGACGCCCTTGCTGTTCGAGGTCGCGACCAACGTGACCATCGTGAACGCGAACCCGGCCAGCGACAGGACGCCCGAGGCCGCCACGACGCGGGCGGACCACGCCAGACGCCGCCAGCGCACCACTCCGCCCAGGAACACCAGCAGCATCAGGACGAGCCCGCCGAGCTGGAGCTGCCAGGAGGACCACCAGGCCGGTGCCGGAGGCTCCACGCTCCGTGTTTCCTGAGCCGGGTAAGGGTCGGCGCTGGGAGTCGGCGTCTCGCCCGCGGCCACCCGTCGCACCCAGGATCCGACCGTGTCGGCGTAGCCGGAGACGAGGGTCCGGTCGTCGGCGCGCAGCGAGTGCCCGGCGTTCGGGAAGAACCTGACGGTCAGGCTGCCGTGGACGTTCGCCCGGAACCGTTCGGCGCTCTCCGCGGGCATCACCTGGTTGTCCTCGGCCCCCCACAGGGCCAGCACCGGCCGGGTGAGCCGGGCGAGCGTGGGCGCGGGGTCGTGGTCGGCCTCGGGGAAGAGGCCCACGTCGCCCAGGAGCCGGTGGAACGTGCCGGCGTACGCCCTGTTCAGCGACCCGCGCACGCCCGCCCGGTGCACCTTGTTGGCCGCGTTCCACGACTGGGTGCGCAGCGGCGAGTAGCCGGGGCCGCCCACCGTGACCAGGAACTCCACGTCCTTGGACCTGGTGGCCGCGATCGGCGCCACCCAGCCGCCCTCGCTGACGCCCCACAGCCCGGCCCGCCCGACCGACGGCTGCTTCCTCAGTACGGTGAGGGCGGCCAGCGCGTCGTCGGCCAGTTGCCCGTAGTCGCGCTCGGTCTTGGAGTAGCCGGCCGAACGTTTGTCGGGGGCCAGTACCACCATGCCCTGCGCGGCGAACGCCTCGGCCTCGGCTCGCAGGTCCTCCCAGCCGTTGCCGTCTCCCGAGCCGTGCACCAGCACCAGGCCGGGGAGCTTGCCCTCGGCCTGGGCGGGCTGGAAGATCCTGCCGCCCAGTCGCTGCCCGTCCGGGGTGGTGAAGGTGACATCGACGCTCTTCAACGGGACGTCCGGGGCGGCGGCCGGGCGGTGCAGGGACAGCGCCAGGAGCGCGGCTGCCACGAGCTTCATCGGTATCTCTCCAGGTCAACGGATCAATTGCACCGACAAGTCTTGATAAATCAGCCTTTGATCACATCGCCGACGCAGGCGATCTGAGGACTCACCCACGCGGGCGATACTTGGCGGTGATGTACGACAGGTTCCACCGGGCGGTGACGAACACCCTGCGCACCGTGCGCGCCCGGCTCCGCGCGCTCCCGCCGGGGGCCGCCGACGCCGCCGTCGTGTTCGCGGTGCTCGTCGGACAGACCGTCCCGTTCCTGTTCACCGAGCGAATGGCCGGCCTGGAGCCGTGGACGTTCGCCGAGTACTGGCCGATCCTGTTCTCCTCGCTGCCACTGCTGCTGCGCCGCCGGTTCCCCATGGCGGTGTTCGTCGTGGTGGCGGCGGCCTCGGAGGTCTACGCGGCCCTGGGCCCCGACGTCCCGTCTCAGCCGGTGCCGTACGGATGGTTGGTCGCCCTCTACACGGTGGCCGAGCGGTCACCGCGGTGGCAGCGGGTGGCGGCGATCCTGCTCAGCCTGGCCCCGGCGGTCACGGTGTCACCCACAACCTTCGTGCGCAGCACGCTGACGGCACTGGCCGCGTACGTGATGGGCCGGGCCGTCGTACAGCACCGGGAGTACGCGGCGCTCGTGGCCGAGCGGGCCGCCGAACGTGAACGTGCCAGAATCGCCCGCGACACGCACGACATCCTCGCGCACGGCATCAGCATCATGATCGTGCAGGCGGAGGCGGGGCCGTACGCCGCACGGACCTCGCCGGAACGGGCGGCTCAGGCGTTCCGGACGATCGCCGACGTCGGGCGGGACGCGCAGGCGCAGTTGCGCCGCATGCTCGACCTGCTCAAGGACGGCGAGCCCGCACTGGCGCCGCAGCCCACGCTCGACGGTGTCGGGGAGCTGGTGGAGCGGGTCTCGGCGACGGGCCCCGAGGTGCGGCTGACCGTCGTCGGCGAGCCGGTGACACTGCCGGCGGACACCGAGGTGGCGGCGTACCGGATCGTGCAGGAGGCGCTCACCAACCTGGTCAAGCACGCCGGGGCCGCGACCGGTGAGGTCCGGCTCGACTGGAAGGACGACGAACTCATGATCACCGTCACGAACGGCGGCGGCCCGGCCTCCGTGGGCGCGGGAGGCCACGGCCTGATCGGGATGCGAGAGCGTGCCGTGGCCTGCGGCGGAACGCTCACCTGGGGCGCGGTCGCGGCCGGGTTCGAGATCGTGGCGAGGCTCCCCGCCGGGGCGTCGCGGTGACGATCAACGTGGTCGTGGCCGACGACCAGGAGCTGGTGCGCAGCGGCTTCGTGCTCATCGTGGACGGCCAGCCCGACATGCGTGTCGTCGCCGAGGCGGGCGACGGCCGCACGGCCGTGGAGGCGGCTCGCGACCTGGCCCCGGACGTGATCCTCATGGACATCCGGATGCCCGGGCTCGACGGCATCGCCGCCGCCAGGATCGTGTGCGCCGAGACGGCCGCCAAGGTCGTCATGCTGACGACGTTCGACCAGGACGACTACGTCTACGACGCGCTTGAGGCCGGGGCCAGTGGTTTCCTGCTCAAGGACGTGCGCGCCGACGACCTGGTGCACGCCGTCCGTGTGGCCGCGGACGGGCAGGCCCTGCTGGCGCCCGCGGTCACCCGCCGGCTGATCGACGACGTCGTACGCCGCCGAACCCGGCCCGGCGCCCCGACCGCGGACCTGAGCGTGCTGACCGAGCGGGAGCGCGAGATCCTGACCCTGCTCGGCCGAGGCCTGTCGAACCCGGAGATCGCGGCGCACCTGGTGGTCAGCGGGCACACGGTCAAGACGCACGTCAGCAATGTGCTGACCAAGCTGGGGCTACGGGACCGTGTCCAGGCGGTCATCGCGGCCTACGAGGCGGGCCTGGTCCGACCCGGATCGTAGGTCGGCGGGCCGGGACAGGGGTGGCGGTGCCCCGTGAACGGTCTGGAGGTCAGGCCGCCGACCTGCGGCGTCGTTGCCGCCGGAGCGCCGATGGCAGGCCTCAGATCTTCTCCTCCGGGGAGGCGCAGCCATCCAGGATGGTCCGGACCAGGGCCTGGACGGTGTCCCGGTCGACGGTCTCCGGTGGTGCGGTGACCAGGGTGAACAGCGCGCCCCCGTAGAGCGCGATCAGGGCGGGAATCGTCTCGCGGGGGAGGGTGAGACCGAGTTTGTCGTGCTGCCCTGCGGTGATCCGTACCGCCGCGTCCCCCAGGCCCGCGAGGGCCGAGGCGAGCGCCGGGCGGCGTACGGACTCCAGCTGGAGCTCGAAGATCGCCAGATAGCGGTCGCGCAGTGTGGTCGCCGCCGTGAACAGCGACTCGGTCAGCAGGTCGTCCAGCGTCGCGGGCTGGTCGGTGACCTGGTCGGTGGCCTGGTCGGTGTCGGCGTGGTGCAGCTCGATGACGCGCTCCGCGGCGGCCACCAGCAGCGTCTCCCGGTCACGGAAGTAGTTGGAGGCGGTTCCCGGCGGAAGGTCCGCCTCCTTCTCCACCGCGCGGTGGGTCAGCCCGTGCACGCCCGACGACGCCAGCAGCGCGATGGCGGCATCGGTCAGGGCGCGGCGACGGGCCGGATTGGTGGGCGGCATACAGTCACGCTATACCAGTAGGCGTACTAGTACGATCGTAGTGAATCGAGGAGGTTCCATGAGGATCGTGGTGGTTGGCGCCGGGCTTGGAGGAGTGGCGGCCGCGGTCGGGCTGCATCGCCTGGGCCATGAGGTGACGCTCTTCGAACGCGGCGCCGAGCTCAGGGAGGCGGGGACCGGGATCGTGGTCATGCCCAACGGGCTCCGGGCACTGGACACGCTGGGGCTGGCCGAGGACGTCCGTGAGCACGTCATGCGTGAAGGCCGTGGAGGGCTGCGCGACCGGCACGGACGGCCCCTGCTGATCACCGACGTGGCCCAGGTACGGGAGCGGATCGGGATTCCCGTCATCATCGACCGGGCGCGTCTGCACCGGGCGCTACGCGCCCCGCTCCCCGCCGAGCGGGTGCGAACCTCCACCCCGGTCGAGCGTCTGGAACCCGACTCCACCGGGGTGACCGTGATCGCCGACGGTGAGCCCGTCGCCAGGGCGGACGTCGTGATCGCCGCCGACGGCATCGGCAGCAGGCTGCGGGCACAGCTCTTCCCCGGCCACCCCGGGCTGCGGCGGACCGGCCGGATGGATCTGCGCGGCATGCTGCCCCGCCCGCCCGGTCTGGTGACGGACCTGCTCACCAGCCAGCTGGTCGACCGCCGCACCGGGGCGATGTTCGGCCTGTACCCCGTCGGCGAGGACCTCCTGTACTGGTTCACCGACTCCGTCCTGTACGGCACGCCGCCGGACGCGGAGGAGGCGCGCCGGTGGATGCTGTCCCTGACGGCCGACTGGCATCCCCTCGTCGCGACGCTGATCGAGGCCACCCCGCCCGCCGACATCTACGTCGGATCGCCCGCCTGGCCGCGCCCCTGCCCTCGTTCGCGGTCGGCAGGGTCGCGCTCCTCGGCGACGCCGCGCACGCCATGCCGCCCGACCTCGGCCAGGGGGCCAGCCAGGCCTTCGAGGACGCCGCCGCGCTGACCCGCCACCTGACCGGCGCGGAACCGGCGGACGCCGCCCGGCGGCTCCTGCGTTACGACGCCGAGCGCAGGCCCGGCGCCAACCGCATGATGCGGGCGGCGTCCCGGCAGTCATGGTTGACCTCCCGGACCGGCCTCGCCGCGTCGCTGCGTGACGCCCTGCTGCGCGCGGTACCGTCCCGGCTGGCCACCCGGCAGCTCGCCGCCCTCTGGCGCGTCTGACGTCCGGCACCGTGACCGGGAGCGTCCGCCGGGCCACGCGCTTCGGTCCTCCCGCGTCGTATCACCCCGGGCGCTCGCATGCCGGGCCGGTGTGACTCCGGGCCGTGTCTCCACGGGGTGTCGCACGAATACGGCGGAAAGACACCCCGGAGCGGACCGGGGGCGTTCATCCAATCCGTTCGCACCATCGCCGAAGAGGTTCGGCGAGTCCGGCTCTGGGGTCATTTCCCGGGCATGAGGACGGTGTCGACGATGTAGACGGTGGCGTTACGGGTGGGGACGTTGCCGCACACCACCCGGGCGTCGCCGACCATGTAGTCCCGGCCGGAGCCGGTGGTGGTGACCGTGCCGCCCTGCAGGGTGGTGAAGCTGCCGTGCCGCAGGTCGGTGGGGGTCTTGCGGCCGGGGACGACGTGGTAGGTGAGGATGGCGGTCAGGGTCTTCTTGTCGGCCAGCACCTTGGTCAGCGTCTTTTTGTCGATCTTGGCGAAGGCGTCGTTGGTCGGGGCGAAGACGGTGATGCCGTCGGCGGAGTTGAGGGTGTCGACGAGGCCGGCCTTCTTCACCGCGGCGACGAGGGTGGACAGGGCGGGGTTGTTGGAGGCGGCGGTGGCGACGGGGTCGTCGGCCATGCCGGTGAAGCTGCCTTCTCCGGAGGCGGGAACCGCGGAGCAGGCCATGCCGAACGGTGTGTCGGCGACGGGCTCGGCGGCGGAGCCGGTGGCCATCGGAGCGCTGCCGGTGGAGGTCGGGGCGGCGCCGCTGCCGGAGGGGGCGGCGCCCGTGTCCGCGTTGGTCTGGCCGCTGGTGCCGCCACAGGCGGTCAGGGACGCGGCCAGGGCCAGCAGGGGCAGGGCGGCGGCCAGGCGCTTGTTCGTGATCATGAGTGAGGTTCCTTACCGGGGTGAGGCGGGGGCGGGTGGAAAAGGGGTGAGCGGGGCCGCGGACGGCCGGTAGATGACCGCGATCACGATCGGTGTGGTGCGGAGGTGTCTGAGGCCGTCGTCGCGATCGGGCCCGCCGGTGCGGCGGGCCCGCCGTTGCGGCTACCTGGTGGGCATGAGGACGGTGTCGACGATGTAGACGGTGGCGTTGCGGGTGGGGACGTTGCCGCACACCACGCGGGCGTTGTTGACCTTGTAGGTGGTGCCGGAGCCGGTGGTGGTGACCTTGCCGCCCTGCAGGGTGGTGAAGCTGCCGCGCCGCAGGTCGGTGGGGGTCTTACGCCCGGGGACGACGTGGTAGGTGAGGATGGCGGTCAGGGTCTTCTTGTCGGCCAGCACCTTGGCGAGGGTTCTCTTGTCGATCTTGGCGAACGCCTGGTTGGTGGGCGCGAAGACGGTGATGCCGTCTGCCCCGTTGAGGGTGTCGACCAGGCCCGCCCTCTTCACCGCGGCGACGAGGGTGGACAGGGCCGGGTTGTGGGAGGCGGCGGTGGCGACCGGGTCGGCGGCCATGCCGGCGAAGCTGCCCTTGCCCGTGCTGGGCACGGCCGAGCAGGCCGGGCCGAAGGGCTGCCGGGCCGCGGCCGGGGCGACTGCTCCTCCTCCTGCGGCGGTGGCGTGCGGGGCGGAGGCGAGCGCGACCGAGCCGGTCATCGAGACGGCGACGGCCGTGATCGGCAGTGCGGCGAGGACGTGACGGACGTTCATGTTCTGGCATCTCCTGTGTCTGGTGGATGGGTTTGCTGAGGGGGTTCAGGTGACGGTCACCAGGACCGTGTGCCAGCCGGTGGCGCCGTCCGGGATCGGCGGCACCCGTTCGGCGGGCTGGGTGTGGCCGGTGGCGTCGGTGGCACGGACCTCAAGGCGGTGCTGTCCGGGGGAGGCCTGCCAGGTCGTACGCCACTGCCGCCAGGTGTCGGGCCCCGCGGAGGCGGCCAGGTCGGCTTGCCGCCAAGGACCGCCGTCGACGCGGACTTCGACGGCGGCGACGCCGCGGTGCTGCGCCCACGCGGTCCCTGCGACGGTGACGTCTCCGGCGGGTACTTCCGCGAAGGGTTTGGGCACCTCGATGCGGGAGGCGGTCTTGATCGGCGCTCGTTCGGCCCAGCCTCGCCGGGTCCAATACGCCTGCTCGTCGGCGAAGCGGGTGAGTTTGAGGTCGGTGACCCATTTGGTGGCCGAGACGTACCCGTACAGGCCGGGCACGATCATCCGCGCGGGGAATCCATGGGCGGGCGGCAGTGGGCGGCCGTTCATCGCGACGGCCAGCAGCGCGTCGCGTCCGTCCAGCACCGACTCCAGCGCGGTGGAGGCGCTCCACCCGTCTACGGAGCGGGACAGGATCTGATCGGCTCCGGCCTGTACTCCGGCCTCGCGCAGCAGTGCCGCCAGGTCGACGCCGAGCCAGCGGGCGTTTCCGGCATATGGACCGCCGACCTCGTTGGACACGCAGGTCAGGGTGATATCGCGCTCGGTGAGCGGGCGGGCCAGCAGGTCGGCGAAGGTGAGCTCGATCGGGCGGTCGACCAGGCCGTGCACGCGCAGCGTCCACTCCTGGTGCGGAACGCGCGGGACGATCAGCGCGGTGTCGACCCGGTAGAAGGAGTTGTCGGGAGTGGTGAACGGGCCGAGCCCCGGCACGTTCAGCCCGACCTCCGGCGGAAGCGGCCGGGCCGGGTCGGCGGGAGGCGGCAGCACCAGGGAGCGGCCGTCGGCGGTGGCCTGGCGGGCCGAGGTGATCACCCTGCCGGCGCCGCCGCTCAGCACGGCCACTCCTAGCAGGGCGGCACCGCGGGTGAGCAGCGCCCGCCGGTCGGCTCCCGGCGCGGGTGCCGGTGGCTGGATGGGACGGTCGTGGCGCGGGACGCCGAGCGTGATACGGCTCTCAGGCCCCGGACGGGGGCGGCGGTGGGTGTACAGCAGGGCTAACGTCCCACCCGCCGCCCCCACCGTGGCGGGCAGCACGTCCACCGGGCCGGCTCCCGGCCGAGACAGCGCCGCGGCCCCGGCGAGCGCCGCGAGCCCTGCCAGGGCCGCGATGGCCAGGCGCGGACGCCGGGGCGCGGCCGTTCCGACGGCCGCCGACGCGACCGCGAGCACGGTCACCAACCCCAGAAGCAGGACCGGTTTGTCGGCGGTGCCGAAGGCGCGGACGGCGAAGTCCTTCAGCCACGCCGGGCTCAGGTCGATGAACGCCGACCCCACCGCGAGCAGCGGACCGGCCTCGGGCCGACCTGCCAGCGCGGCGGTCAGCTCCGCCACCCCCAGCGCCAGAGCCGCGGCCAGCACGCCGAAGACCTCCGACACCCGGGCCCCCGACGTCCGGGCCCCCGTAACGGGGGCCGTTACGTTGCGGGCCGGTGTCTCATCAGTCACACCAGGGCTTCGGAGTCACCGCGGAAACGGATGGGCGCCACTTTCCCGGCGGAGGGAAGATCAGGCAGCGGACACGTCGACCAGCAGCAACGGCGTGCTGGTCGGCTGCCGCGAACCACCGGCAGGCTCCACCGTCACCCCCACCTGACCCACATCGGCCCCGAGAGCGCTCAGCACCGGCACGGTGCCTCCGGACCCGCTGGAGGCAAGCAGGCCGGCCGAGGTGATCCGCCCCGGCGCGAGCTGCCACAGCTGGTAGACCCGGCCTGCGGGCGGATCGCCCAGCCCGGCCGCCCAGAACACCAGCGCGCCCTGTGAGCGTGACAGCACCACCGTGCCGCGCCCACGCCCGCCCCCGGCGGACGGCGCGGCGGCCGGGACGGTTACCGCCCGGGCGTCATCCGCGCCCAGCACCGCGGCGATTCGCTGCTCCGCGCGCCGGGCCTGCGCCAGTTCCTGACGCGCCTGCACCGTGCTCACGCCGAGCCCGGCCACCACGGCCAACGTCGCCGCCACACTCACCGCCGCCGACCACGGCCGCCACCTGATTCCCCGTAGCCGCCTGGAGGGCGCTGCGGGTGGCAGCACCGGCGGCAGCTGACGCACCTGGTGGATCTCGGCCAGCACCCGCGTCCGCAGGCCGGGCGGCGGCTCGGCCGCCACCGCCAGGCCGAGGCGCGCGGCTGCCTCGGTGAACCCGGCGACCTCCTGAGCGCACTCGGCGCATCCGGCCAGATGCCGCTCGAAGCGGCGCCGCTCGCCCTCATCGTCGATGGCGTCCAGCGCGTAGGCACCTGCCAGGGTGTGCGGGTCGAACCCGTCCTCTCGTTCCCTCATCGGTCCACTCCCAGGCAGTCGCGCAGCCGGATCAGCCCATCGCGCATCCGTGTCTTGACCGTCCCCAACGGGGCCTTGACCAGTTCGGCGACCTCCCGGTAGGAGTAGCCGCCGTAGTAGGCGAAGGTGACCGACTCACGCTGCAACTCGGTGAGATTGCCCAGGCAGCGGCGCAGCCGCTCACCTTCCAACCGGCCCACCACCAGCTCCGACACCTCATCGAAGCAGCGATGCGGCTCCAGCCGTGCGGCCCGTTCCTCCCGGTCGGCGCCCGCCTGCGCCGCACGCACCCGGTCGATCGCCCGCCGGTGTGCGATGGTCAGCGCCCACGCCATCACCGATCCTTTGCCCGGATCGTAGCGGGCGGCGCTGCGCCACACCTCCACCAGCACCTCTTGGGCCACCTCCTCGCTGTGCGCCCGATCCCGCAGCACCCGCAGCACCAGCCCGAACACCTGTGGCGCCAGCACCTCATACAGCCGCTCGAACGCCGCCCGGCCGCCCCTGCCGACCTCCTGCAGCAACTCCTCCAGCCCCGGCGGGCCGCCATCCGGACGGTCCTCGCCCACCGGCGACCGGTCACGCGCTCCCATGCGGATCCTCCTGCCCCGACCGGCACAGCACCGGCCACAAAAGCTTCGGAGCCATCCGCGTACCGGATGGGTGACACACCTGGTTGCGGCACCCGCGATGTGCCCGGCGGGCGGCAGGACCGGTTCGGCCGGTCATGAGCCGGACGATGATGATCATGGTCGGCGCGCTGCGGCACGATCCACCCCCGTCGTCGCGTTCTCCAGGAGCGGCGGAGAGTGCGGGCGCTCCGAGGGGCGGCGAAGAACACGGATGCAAAAACCATTACCCTTCGAACTCGATCCATTACATACTGTGCTGGAAGTGCCTTGAGGGATCTTCCTTAACCACCCAGAAAAGGAGAAACCACCATGAAGGTAACGATCTCCACCGCCCGGATCGCCGTCGCCGTCGGCGCTCTCGGGCTCATCGCCCTGGCCTGCGCGACCCCGGCCTCGGCCGCCGTCCCCACCTCGACGACCACCGCGACGGCCGGCGACATCTGCCTGTGGAGCGGGCGCAACTACACCGGCGCCTCGTGGTGCTGGAACCCCGGCAACGGCTACGTCGACGTCCCCCCGGCCCTGCACGACAACGTCGGCTCCTTCAGGGCCCAGGCCAACGGCTGCTTCATCAACTGGATCCACGTCCCCGACCGCAAGGAGACCCGCGTCGTGCGTAGCGGCGACTACCGCAGGGTCTACGACAACGACTTCGGCGGCAAGATCGACGCGGTGGCGCCTTCCTGCTGATCCGGCGACATCCCGTCAGACAAGGAACCCGGGCCGTACGCGGCCCGGGTTCCGTCGTTCAAGCCCCCTGGACGTTCACCGAATCCGAGCGGGACAGGGCCGCGTGGTAGTCATTGGTCGCATGGACAGCGACCTTGCCGCGCTCCGTGCCGCGTTCGACGTCGGGACGTGCGCGCCGCCCCTGGGCTGGGAAGCCGTGCGTGCCTTCGAGGCGGAACACGGGATCGTCCTGCCGGAGCCGTACCGGACGTTCGTCGCCGAGGTCTGTGACGGGTCCCGCTCGGGGCCGCCGGACTTCGGGCTGGTGCCGTTGGCCGAGCTGCCGAAGGACTGGGGAACCGGTCGGCCGCGGCGGGACCTGGCCCTTCCCTTCCCGCTGACGGCGGTGTGGGCGTGGGAGGACGACCCACGCCCGTCGGAGGAGATCGACCCTCTGCTCGAACGGGTCTTCTACCACGGCTCGATCGTGCTGGGCACCGACGGGTGCGGCATGTACTGGCACCTCGTCGTCAGCGGCCCACACCGGGGGCACGTCTGGCAGATCAGCGGCGAGGGCGCCGTCCCCTTCGGCGCGGAGTTCGGCACCACCACGGGGAGTTCGGGGTTCGCCGGATGGGTCGAGCACTGGGTCGCGGGGAGGGCCTGGTTCGACGTCTGAGGGTCACGGCGCGGCGCCGTCCGGTCGAGCCGCTCACCGGGCACGACCGGCGACCACGGCGGGATCAGGTGTGACCGTGACCCGGCACGACCAGGCCGCCCTCGTAGGCCGCGATCACGGCCTGCACCCGGTCACGCAGGCCGAGCTTGGTGAGGATGTTGCTGACGTGGGACTTCACGGTGTGCTCGCTGAGGACCATCGTGGCGGCGATCTCGGCGTTGGACTGTCCCAGGGCGATCATCCGCAGGGTCTCCTGTTCCCTGGCGGTCAGCACGTCGAGTTCTCCGGCCGGTGGCCTCACGGCCTGGACCCGGGAGGTGAACTCGGCGATCAGCTTGCGGGTGACCGAGGGGGCCAGCAGCGACTCACCGGCCGCCACCACGCGTACGGCGTGCACCAGGTCGTCCCGCCGTACGTCCTTGAGCAGGAACCCGCTCGCGCCCGCCCGCAGCGCCTCGAACACGTAGTCGTCGAGGTCGAACGTGGTCAGCATGAGCACCCGGCACGGCGTCTCGGCCGAGACGATCCCGGCCGCCTCGATGCCGTCCATCCTGGGCATCCGGATGTCGAGCAGCAGCACGTCCGGCCTGTGCGCGCGGGCCGCCTCGACGGCCTCGACCCCGTCCCCCACCTCGGCGACGACCTCGATGTCGGGCTGGGCGTCGAGGATCATGCCGAACCCGGTCCGGACGAGCTCCTGGTCGTCGGCGATGACGACACGCAGGCCGCTCACGCCGCCACCCCGAGGGGAAGACGGACGACGACCTCGAAGCCGGGGCCGTCGGAGCGCGGTCCCGCCGAGGCGGTGCCGTGGCAGGCGGCGGCGCGCTCACGGATGCCGATCAGGCCGTTACCGCCACGGGGGAGCGCGCGCGAGGCTCCCTTGCCGTCGTCGGTGATGTGGATCATGAGTTCGTCGTCCCGCCAGTCGAGTCGGATGTCGGCGCGGGTGGCGCCGGAGTGCTTGACGATATTGGTGAGCGCCTCCTGGGTCACCCGGTAGGCCGCGACGTCGACGTCACCGGGGAGCGGGACGGGGGTGCCGGTGACGACGTAGTTCACGGCCAGCCCGGGGTTCGCGACCTGGTCGGTCAGGCCGGGCAGGTCGGCGATCGTGGGCTGCGGCGCGCGCTGCCCCTCATCCTCCTTGAGCACGCCGAGCAGCCTGCGGAGCTGGGTCATCGCGTCGCGCCCCGAGGCGGCGATCGCGTCGAACGTGGCCTCGGCCCGGTCGGGATCGCTGCGCACCACGACCGGCCCGGCCTCGGCCTGGACGACCATGAGGCTGACCGCGTGGGCCAGGATGTCGTGCATGTCCCTGGCGATGCGGGCCCGCTCGCGCTCCACGGCCCGTTCGGCCTCGATCCGGCGTTCGCGCTGGAGCTGGGCGGCCCGCTCCTCAAGGGCGGCGGCGTGGCTCCGGGAGACGGCCGCGGCCCGGCCGACGGCGTAGGCGGCGACGAACAGCACGACGCCGCGCACCGCCGTGTCGGACGACCCGGTGAACGCGAGCCCGCCGACGGTGGCCACGGCCAGCGCGATGACACGCGGCCACCAGGAGGCGTAGGCGGCGGCGGAGTACATCGCCACCAGCGCGCCGTACCAGACGGGCTGGGCGGCGACCCGGTCGGACAGGTCGTAGAGGGCGACGGCGCCGAGGGTGACGATGAGCGTGACCACCGGTGCCCGCCGCCGCCACATCAGGGGTACGGTCGCCGCGAGCACGACGGCGTACCCCCACCAGCTCAACGACTCCCGGGCGGAGGAGAGGAGCGGCCAGAGCTGGACCACCAGGACCAGCGCGGTGAGTGCCACGTCCAGCTGGAGTGCCGGGATGGCGCGCAGCCGATCAAAAAGGGGCATAAGGCGCATTCTCTACTCGTCACACAGAAGCCGGTACGGCGGGCTCGACCACGCGGTGCCGGCCGTCGGCCAGGCGGGACGCGCGGGACACCCGGGCCAGCGCCAGGAAGGAGACCAGCAGGCAGGCGCCGCCCAGCGGCATCAGGTCCTTGTCCACGAACGGCACCAGCACGTCGGCGATCACCAGGACGGGCGTCCACGCCTTGACACGGCGCTGGGCCGCCAGCTGTACGACCAGGCCGATCTGGGCGACGAAGAACAGCAGCGGACCGAAGTCGTAGACCACCTGCTGAACGCCGGGAACCGCCTGGACCTGGTCGAACAGCACGCCCATCTCGGCGTGGTCGGCTGCCCGGAACCCCAGGACGATGTCGATGGAGAACTGGGCGATCAGTGTGGTGATGCCGACATATCCGGCGGAAGCCAGCCCGGTGGCCAGGGGCCCACGACCGGCCAGTCTTCGCATCTCGTGGAACGCCATGGCGAAGAACACCAGGGCACCGACGAAGGCCAGGTGCCCGGTCGTCCAGGCGACGCCGGGGCCGCGGACACCGTCCAGGCCGTCGAGGATGCGGAGCACGCCGTAGGCGAAGGTGAGGACGGGGGCGGCGACGAAGGCGATACGGGGGTTCATCTCGTTGACTCCTTGGTGAGGCTGACCTCCTTAATCCTGGTTTTTCACGACTTTGTGGACATCGCCGCAACGAGCGAACTCCCACCCCCCTCTCAGGAGGGATCCGCCGGACCGGACAGGCTCCTGAGAGGGGGGTCCCACCGGTCTTGCCGACGGAGTGCCGTCACCTGAGGGCTCTCATCGGCTCGTCGCGCCGTCCCCTTAGGAGGTCCCGTCGGAGACGGACGTGAGGGACCATCCCCGCATGCGCGGGGAACACATGCCGCACAGCGCCGCCGCCCCGGCGATGCTGGGACCATCCCCGCGTGCGGGGGGAACACACATCCCGGGACATCTTGCCTTTGCTGGCGCCGGGACCATCCCCGCGTGCGCGGGGAACACCCTTGTTGACCTGGGGGTTTATCGGCGGGGAGGGCTGAAATTCATTACTTCTGTTGAGTTGGACATCTCGGGCATGGTGTCTCTTGGGGAGAGGCGAACGCTGGTAGCCAGGGTAGTGATCGGCCGGGCTCTGGGTGGCTTCGTGGGGTGGGTGTCCACAGCCTGTGGAATCAACGCGGGGCCGTACGGATGAAAAGGCCTCAGGCCCGGGTTCGGGGTGACCGGGCCTGAGGGGTTCGGGGTGTTGGATCAGCCGATGGCGTAGGCGCGGGTGATCGTCTGGGTCAGGCCGGTGCCCGAAGGGTCGGTCACGGTCGCGCGGAGGGAGACGAAACCGGGCGTACGCGGGTTCGGCACCATGCTGGTCCACCCGGAGCCGGTACGGACGACCGGGATCCGACGCCAGTGCGCCCCGTCGTCGGCCGACATCTCCAACCGGATCGAGGTCCGGCTCGACGACCACCCCGAAGTCCCGGCCGAAGACCTGGCCGAGGAACCAGAGGAAGTCCCAGCCGAAGAGCCGGCCGAGGAACCAGAGGAAGACGCGGCCGAAGAAACAGAGGAAGGCGCAGTCGAGGAGTCCGAGGAAGGCGCGGCCGACGGTGAGGAGCCGGGGTTGTGGTCGAGCCAGAGGGGGAGCCGGGTCAGGCTGCCGGGCTTGGCGCGGTTGAAGGGGTCCAGGCCCGCCGGGCCGTACCGGACGGCGGTCAGGGGGAGCGGCTGTTCCTTGGCCGTGGTCGCCGAGCGGAACGTCCAGGCGGACTCGACGGCGGTGGACAGTGTCGAGTACGGCACCTGCCTGCGCATCGACGCGGTCAGCGTGTAGGTCCCCGGCCCGGCGGGAAGGGCGGTGCGGAGTTCGCAGGTCCGCGTGTCGAAGGCGCCACAGCCGACGAGGTCGGCCGTGGCCAGCGTCTTTCCGTCCCCGGTGAGGGTGGCGGTGCCGGTCGCGGCGCTGTCGGAGCCGGTTCTCTCCCGGCCGCCGTCGGCGAACATCCCCGCCCCGGTGAAGAGCAGTTCGTCGCCGGTGCGGCCGCCGTTCGGCAGCAGGAACGACGGACCTGTGACGGCGGCGTTCACGGTCTCGCCGGTCTGTCCGCGCCTGGCGAGCCCGCCCGCGCCGAAGACGATGGAGCCACCGACCTGCAGGCCGTCCTCGTAGGCCACCCCGGGGGTCCGGTAGTGCACGAGCGTTCCCGGCAGGGGGATGTCCCCGACGGGAATGCCCATGAGTGTGCCGGGGAACTTGTCGGAGGAACGCCCGGACATCGGCGCCCCGGTGGCCGCGGTTCCCGAGGCGCGGTAGGTCGTGGTGATCTTCGCGAGGTCCCGCTTCCTGGCGTCGTAGACGGGGTTGTCGGGGAGGCCGTCGGTGTGGTGGTCCACCAGGTCGTAGACGTAGGGGCTGGGCGTGACGTCCTTGCTCAGCCATGTGGTGTGCAGGTCGTAGGTCAGGCCCGCCAGACGAACCGGGACGAAGCGCTGGGAACCGACGTCAGCAGTCGCGAAAGCCGTCAAGCTCCACGCGCCGTGGACCAGTCCGAGGTCGAAGCCACGTTGGCGTTCGGCGGTCGGGTCGTCGAGGGTGGCCCCGGCCGCTCTGCCCTGACGCGCGTCCGTCGTCAGGCGGAGGTCCGCACCGTCGACCTTGAACGGGGAGACGGCGGTGGTGAAGGAGCTCCTGCCGTCCACCCGTTCCGCTGTCTCGGTGAAGAGGTTCCAGTCGCCCTTGGCGAGCCGTACGGTGGCCGTGCCGTTCTGGAACGTCAGGCCCATGGTCTTGCCCGACTTCGCGTCGTAGATCTCGGCCATCCAGGGATCGACCGGCTGCCCCTGCCTGTCGAGGGCGTTGACGGTGACGTCGTAGGACTCGGGTTCGACGTACGCGCCGGCGAAGGTGCGGACCACGGTGTCACCGGAGGTGGCGGTGACCGTCCCCACGTGCTCCCCCGGGGCCTTGCCGGCCGCGTCGACGGTGACCGTGACCGAGGCCTGCCCTCCGGCGGGCACGTCGAGGCGCTGGGTGCCGAGCCGGAGCACGTCCCCCTCCACGGTCAGGTCGAGGCTGACCGGGGTTTCGCCCGCGTTGGCGTAGGTGATGGTCCCGGTCTTCTCCCGCCCGTCGGGCCCCTTCCAGGGGAAGGCGGCCCAGGTGCCCTCGGACTGGGCCGTGACCTGCTGCCTCAGCGCGCGGACCACGTCCACCCGCCCGGTGCCCTGCTGGTACGGCGTGGCGCCGGACGTGGGACGGGCGCTGCCGACCAGGGCGGCCTTGAGCCGCTGCCCGGTCCAGTCGGGGTGCCGCTGGGCGAGGATGGCCGCGGCCCCGGCCACGTGTGGTGAGGCCATGGAGGTGCCGCTCGCGGCGACGTGGGGACCGTCGGCGGTGCCCTGGGCCGCCGCCGCGACGATGTCCGTACCCGGTGCGGTGAGGTCCGGCTTGACGGCGTGGTCGCCGATCCGGGGACCGAGGCTGGAGAAGTAGGCCACCTGGTCCCGCCTGTCGACGGCACCGACCGCGAGGGCGGCGTCGGCGCCGGCGGGGCTGCTCACCGGAAGGCTGCCGCCGTCGTTGCCCGCGGCGACGACGAACAGGGTGCCGGTCTCCGCGGACAGCGTGTTCACCGCCTCCTCCACGGGGTCGATCCCCGGCTGGTCGTCGTAGCCCAGGCTCATGTTGACGATCTTGGCCTTGACCTCGCGGGCGGCCCATTCCATGCCCGCCAGGACGGCGGAGTCCGAGGGACCCAGCTCGCCGCCGACCTTCCCGATGGCCAGCCGGGCACCGGGGGCCACTCCCCGGTACTTCTCCCCGTTGCCCGCGACGATCGAGGCGACGTGGGTGCCGTGGCCAAGGGTGTCGCGGATGTCAGGGTCTTCGCTGAAGTTGCGCTCCTGGGTCACCACGCCCTTGAGGTCAGGATGGTCGGGGTCGTAGCCGGAGTCGAGCACGGCGACCGTGACGTCCTTGCCGGTCAGCCCCTGCTTCCACGCCTCGGGGGCGCCGATCTGCGCGGTGCTCCGGTCGAGGCTGAAGGACCGGCGGCCGTCCAGCCAGATCTTGGCGGTAGCCGGAGCCAGGGTACGGCCGCCCGCCAGGTCCTTCCATGCCTGGGCCGCGCCGTTCTTGGGCAGGTGGAAGGCGGCCATGCCGAGGCCGTCGAGCCGCCGCAGACCCCGCGCGCTCCCGAGGGCGGGGGCCGGGCCGTTCTCCGACCGGGTGATCAGTGGGATGTCGGGGGTGTCGGCGTCGCCGTACCGCCACTGGAGCAGTTGGGTGACGTCGAACAGCCGGGGGTCGAGCACGCCCTTGGCGATCAGGGGCTGGGCGTCGGAGGGGGTCACGTGCAGGTGCCCGTCCCGCGTCCGGCTCGCGAAGACGACCTCCGTACGGCCGGGGCCGGGGATGATCCGGTGTCCACGGCCGACGATGACGACGCGGTCCCCGGTGATCAGGGTGACCCCGTCGGCCGGTTGAGGTGGTTGGGAGGGAGTCGTCGGGGTGACGCCCAGGGCCGTCGCCGCGAGAGCGACGGCGAGGAACGGTTTGCCGAAGATCATGGCCTTCCTAGGGGTTGAGGGGGATGTGTTCGCCCAGGGTCACGCCTTCGCGAGCCCTTCCAGGTCACCGTGGGCGAACGCGGAATATCTTTGCTTGGGAAGTTCGTCCGTCCACTCGGTGGCCAACGCGATGGCATCCCTGGACAAGGTCACGCTTCCGTCTCCGCCGAGAAGGAAGTTGGTGCGCTTCACCTGGGCGGTCTCGGGGTCGACGACCATCTTGATCTCCCAGCCGTGGTAGTCGGGATCGGGGATGGCCAGTGCCTGGCCGCCCTCGACCGCGCCCGTGCTCCTGACCTCCGGTGTCGTGGCGAGCGCCTTGAACGCCGCGGCGCGGACCTCGGGGGGCGTCGGCAGTTCGGAGATGAGCGTGATCAGGGGGAAGAGCGGTTCGTCTCGCTGCTCGGACAGGCTCATGTCGTCGGGGTTTCCCTGACGCTGGACGATCCAGGTCTTCAACGCCTCGGGATCGGTCGGCAGCCCTGCGAGGTCGTCGAGGCTGATGTCCGCGCCCTTGAGGGAGAGCGGGTTCCTGCTCTGCAGGACGGTGTCGGCGGGGTCTCCCGGCATGGCTCTGGTCCAGCGTCGGCCGTCACGTCTGGTCCAGCTCTCTATCGGAGGCATGTCCGAGTTCAGGGAGGTGGACGTGACGTGCCAGTAGGTCCCGGTCGTCTGGGGCGTGCGTTCCGCGCTGACGGCCGCCATGAGCAGGATCTCCTTGCCGGAGAGGTCGCCGACCGAGACGGCGGCCGAGGTGGTCGTGGTGGGCGCGGCGGGTACGGCGGACGGGGCCGGGTCCACCGTGACCACGGCGACGGCCGCGGTGACCGCGGCCGCCAGGGCGACCGAGGGCACGAGCCAGTTGACGCGGCGACGGTGCCGGATGCGGCCGTCGATCCGATCCTGGAGTCGTCCCCGGCTGCGCAGGAGGACCTCGCGGGACGGTTCGGGCTTGGTGAGCAGGGCGGCGATGTCGTCCAGGTCATCCACGGACCTTCTCCTTGTCGATGAGGGTGAGGATCTTCGCGCGTGCCCGGCTGAGCCGGGACCCCACAGTGCCGACGGCGATGCCGAGCGCCTGGGCCACCTCCTCGTAGCCGAGCTGGCCGAGCGCCACCAGGAGCAGGACGTCGCGCTCGCCCCCGGAGAGCGCGGCGAGTGCCCTGGCCAGATACGGCTGCATGCGCTGGGCCGTGACGGAGGTGACGACCCGGTTCTCGTGCCCCTCGACGTCGGGGTCCGGTCCGAGGCGGGCCAGCGCCCTGTAGTGCCGTGTCTCCTTGCGCCTGTGCCTGGCGATCAGATTGGTGGCGATGCCGAAGAGCCAGGGCCGCAACTCCCCGAGTTCCGGGTCGAAACGGTCACGTCGGTCGAAGGCCACCAGGAACGTCTCGGCCGCGATGTCCTCGGCGATCTGCGTGTCCAGCCGCCCGGCGACGTACAGGTGGACGTCACGGTGGTAGCGGTCGTGAACGACGGTGAACAGGTCGGGGTCCCGCCGGTAGCGGGCGACGAGTTCGGCGTCGGTCAGCTCATCCGCTTCGGTGATCAAGCTCTTGTCTCCGACATGAGCCTGCCTTTCGGTCGGTGGGTGCTCTCACCATCTCTTCGCCGCAAAGCCAGATCATCTTCCCGTAGGGCAGAAACCCATCCCGCACAGCAGAAAGCTGCCGCGCCCCTCCAGCTCAGCGGGGACGCGGCGGCCGTACGGCGACGCCTCACCGTTGTCCGTGCGACCCCCGCAGGGCGAGGGCCGTGGTGACCGTACCGAGGACGGTGACGACGGCGAGACCGAGGATCATGGAGCGGGCGGAGGCGACCAGGGACGAGCCGCCGAGACTGAGCAGGATGCCCGCCAGGGCCGAGGCGACGGTGTAGGCGATGAGCTGGGTGGTGCTGAGCGCCGCGGCGGCCTTGGCGCCCTCCCGTTCGTCGTCGGTGCTGCGCATCGCGGCGACGCTCAGGTGCGGGTAGGCGACGCCGATCCCGACCCCGGCCAGGACCAGGACGGCCGCCCAGAGCGCGACGAGCGGCCCGGAGGCGTCCGCGCTCTGGAGGAAGCCGTACGCGAGCAGACCGGCGGGCAGCAGGAACGATCCGCAACGGACGGCCAGGGTCTTGGACCGTTCGGCGGTGATGCCCACGCTGAACAGCTGGGAGACGACCCAGCCCGCGGAGACGGCGGCGCCGAGGAAGCCCGCGACGAGCGGGTTGAGGCCGCCGAGCCGCTGGCCGAACAGCGGGATGAAGTTCTCCGTCATGACCCCCGCGCACAGCACCGCGACGGTCAGGTAGATCCACTTCAGGCCGTTGCCCCCGAGATAGGTCAGCCGGGGGAGCACGGTCGCGGCGCCACGCCTGTCGACGACGACGAACGCGACGACGAGCACGGCGCCGACGGCCACTCCGCCGAGGGTTCCCCAGCCCTGGGGCAGGGTCGAGGCGACGCTGAACGCCGCGGCCGCGAGGGTCAGCACGGCCAGCGAGAGCACGGGTACGGCTTCGCGGTCCGCCTCGGACCGGGTGTGGCCGGGAAGCGCGCGGCGGGCCAGGGCCGCCAGGACGAGCGCGACGGCGGCGAGCAGGCCGAAGGCCCACCGCCACGCGCCGAGCTGGGCGAACAGGCCGCCAAGGGTGGGGCCGACGAGGGTGCCCACACCCCACATGGCCGAGACGAGTCCCGCCGCCCGGGCCCAGAGCCGGTCGGGCAGCGCGCCCCGGATCACCGCGTATCCGAGCCCGGCCAGCAGGCCGCCGCCGAAGCCCTGCACGACCCGGCCGACGAGCAGGAGTTCCATCGTGGGGCTCAGCGCGTTCAGGGCGGCCCCGGCGGCGAAGACGAGGAAGCCCAGGACGTAGGCGCCGCTCGCCCCGAGGGACACGAGGAGGCGGCTGACGAGCATCGAGGCGATGACCGCGGCCATGAGGAAGCCGGTCGCGACCCAGGCGTAGTACCGCTCTCCGCCGACCTCCTGGACGATCGAGGGCATCAGGGCCGCGGTGAGGTAAAGGTTCATCGCGTAGAGCGCGACGCCTCCGGCGAGAACGAGCGCCGCGGCCAGGTGATCACGGCGGAACAGGTCTCCCCAACTGCCTGGGCGAGGACCTTTTTCCGGGGAGCGCGGAGGTGTTTTCCCGATATCTTCCGTGGATGACGCTGCCATGGCCGGTAAGCTATGACCTCAAGTCCACTTGAGGTAAAGAGGGTATGGACAAGCTCACGCCGACGGACCTTCTCAGCGTGGGAGAGGTGGCCCGCCGCGCGGGTGTCGCCGTCTCCGCGCTGCACTTCTACGAGCAGCAGGGCCTCATCGTCTCCGAACGTACGGCGGGCAACCAGCGCCGCTACCGCAGGCACGTCCTGCGGCGCATCTCGTTGATCCTGGTCGCCAAACGCATGGGCATCCCGCTGGCGGAGGTCGCCCAGGTCTTCGAGGGCCTGCCCGGCGACCGGATGCCCTCCAAGCGGGACTGGGAGCGCATCTCGCGCCGCTGGGCCGCCCTCCTTGAGGCCCGCCGCCGGGAGATCGAACGGCTCGAACGGGAGCTCACCGGATGCATCGGCTGTGGCTGTCTGTCCCTGCGGCGCTGCCGCGTCCTCAATCCGCAGGACAGCCTGGCGGAGGAGGGGACGGGCGCCACGCGACTGCCTCCGGCTCTCCCCGAAGAGGGCGAGTGACCCTTTCCTGAGGCCTTGGGGCGCGTTGACCGTTTGGGTGGAATCCCAGTTCGAGGGATATTTACTGTTAGTAAAGTTTCCTTTATATTTGGATTTCCCCCCAGCGAAGGAATCAACATGCGCAGAACGATCTCAGTCGCATCAGCGACGGTCATCGCGTTCGCCACGGTGTTGCTCACCGCCACGCCCGCGTCGGCGCACGGTTACATCACCTCTCCTCCCAGCAGGCAGGCCCTGTGCGCTCAGGGCAAGGTCTCCAACTGCGGCCAGATCATCTGGGAGCCCGCGAGCGTCGAGGGCCCGAAGGGCCAGCACAACTGCAGCGGAGGTGACGCCCGCTGGTCCCCGCTGGACGACGACAGCAAGGCGTGGCCGGTCACCAACGTCGGCAGCAGCGTCACGTTCAACTGGCGGATCGAGGCCCGCCACTCCACCAGCACGTGGCAGTACTACGTTGGCAACACCCGCGTCGCGGAGTTCAACGACCGTGGCAAGATTCCCGGCTCCACGGTCTCGCACGTGGTGAACCTCGGCAACTACAGCGGCCGTCAGAAGATCTACGCCATCTGGAACATCGCCGACACCGCGATGGCCTTCTACAACTGCGTCGACGTCAACGTCGGTGGCGGTCCCGACCCGTCGCCGACCCCCACCGTGACCCCCACGGTCACGCCGACCGCGACCCCCACCGTGACCCCCACGGTCACGCCGACCGTGACCCCGACCGTCACGCCCACCCAGGGCCCGGCCTCCCCGTGGGCCGCCGGCACCGTCTACACGTCGGGCGCCCTGGCGATCTACAACGGCACCACCTACCGCTGCCTCCAGCAGCACACCGCCCTCCCCGGCTGGGAGCCGCCGAACGTCCCGGCCCTCTGGCAGCGCCAGTGATCCGGTGACGCCAGTACGTCACTGAGAGCCCGCGCCCCCTTCACCGGGGACGCGGGCTCTCCCCTTTTCCCACGGAGACCACCATCCGGGACCACCATCGGGGACCACCATCGGGGACCACGACCCGGAACCGCCGGCCGGGCCGTACGTCCGGAGCCGTCAGGCGGGCCGTACGGTCGCCGGAACCCCTCGTTCGGGCTGTTTGTCGGTGGTGGGGGGTAACGTGCCGGGTGTGAGCGACGAGCACCATCCCTACGAGGGCGAGCGCTGGCAGCCCGGCGACCTCGTGCTGGACGCCGAGGGCGGCCTGTTCACCCGCGCGGGCCTCGCCGACCAGGCCAGAGGCAAGCCCTGGGGTTACCCCGACAACCGCACCCGCTGTCTCACCGGTGAGCCCTTCGTTCCCGAGGGCATCGCCGGAGAGGACTTCCCGATCCGCCCGCTCACCCTCATGCTCCGCGACGGCCGCCCCATCCTGCCCGGGGTCCCCGACGACATCTCCGCCATCGACGGCACGGCCGCCCGCGACGCCGCCGTGGCCTCCGGGGTCGGCGGCCTGTTCCTCGCCGCGACCGCCTTCGACCCGGACGGCGCCGGTGACGTCAGGGCCGCCAGGCTCCGCGCCGACCTGCTCGACAGCGTCGTCATCGTCGACAACGTCCGCGACCTGCACCGCATGTTCCGCGGCGCCGCCGACGGCCTCCTCGTCGCCCTCGCCGAGGCCCAGCAGAATGACCCCGACCTCTGACCCACCCGGTTCAGAGCTCGCCGGTCAGCATGGCACGGGCCACCCGGTCCCTGACCCCCGCCAACTCGGCCTCGACTTCAACCGACCCCGTCAGCGGATCTCGGCGCGGGACACGCGGAGCGCGCCCAGGGCCGCCGGGAGGGCGATCCACAACAGGACCGACGTGGCCAGCCGTACGGCGTCGCCGCCCGTCATGGTGCCGGTCGCCAGGGGGCCGGTCGCGTTGCCCAGGTCGAACCACTCCGCGAGGACGCGGCCGGTCTCGCCGAGCCTGCTGACGACGCTCCACAGCATCGTGTTGGTCAGGCAGACCACGATCGCGACGGGGGCGTTCAGGGACAGCAGGCCGAAGGCGGAACCCATCGCGGTCAGCAGGACGAACGTCGCGGCCATGCCGGGCAGGGCCAGGGGAGGGACGGTCCAGTCGGCCGGGACGTGCCGGACGGCGGCGACGACGGCCGTGGCCGGCACCGCCACGAGCAGCGCGAACACCGTGGCCACCACGGCGACGGCCAGCGGCGGCAGGAACTTGGCGGCCAGCACCCGCGTCCTGCGGGGTTCGAGCGTGAACGTGGTCAGGGCGGTCCTGTGGCTCCACTCGCCGGTCACCGACAGTACGGCGAGCACGGGCAGCAGGATGCCGAACCCGATCCCGGCCGTGCCGGTCAGGGTGAACAGCCGGGGACCGGCGACGAGGCCGCGTCCCACGACGGAGGCGACCGTCAGCGCGACCAGGACCGCCGTCAGGACCTTCCCGCTCCGGGTGTCGAAGATCTTGCGGGTCTCGACGAGCAGCAGCCTGTGGAAGGGGATCGAGGTCACGCCGCGCTCCGGTCCGTGTCGGAGGTGAGGTTCAGGAAGACCTCTTCGAGCGAACGGCCGCCGCCGAGCCCGTCGACCGACCCCTGGGCGAGGACCCGGCCCCGGCCGATCATCACGACGTGGTCGGCGATCTGCTCCACCTCGTGGATCAGATGCGAGCTGAGCAACACCGCGCAGCCGGAGTCGGCCAGGTGGCGCAGCAGTTCGCGCAGCCACCGGATGCCCTGCGGGTCGAGACCGTTGGCGGGTTCGTCCAGGACGAGCGTCCCGGGGCGGCCGAGGAGCGCGTGGCCGATGCCGAGCCGCTGCCGCATCCCCAGCGAGTAGCCGCCGACCGGGCGCCGCGCCTCCTGGCCGGTGAGCCCGACCAGGTCGAGGATCTCCCCGACCCGCGCCTTGGGCAGGCCGAGCGTCGTCGCGCCGAGCCTCAGCACCTCCCGCCCGCTGCGGCCCGGATGCAGGGCGCCCGCGTCGAGCAGCACCCCGACCCGGGTCCCGGGGTTGCCCAGCCCGCCGTACGGCAGGCCGTACACGGTGGCGGAGCCGGAGGTGGGGCGGGAGAGACCGACCAGGACGCGCAGGGCCGTGGACTTGCCCGCGCCGTTCGGCCCGAGGAACCCGGTGACGCCGCCGGGCTCGACCGTGAAGGACACGTCGTCGAGTGCCCGGACCCCTCGGTAGACCTTGCTTACGTGACTGAACTCGATCATGCGTCAAGTCCACCGGATCCGGCGCCGCCGGTCATCGGCCCTGGGGCGAGGGGGATACCGACCCAGGTATCGCCTTCGGAGGTCAGGGTGTGGACCCAGGTCGCTGGGGGCACAGGGCGGCGTTTCCTAGGCTGGTGGCGTGCGGGAGAACACACCACTGGACCGGCGGGGCGAGGCCCTGCGCTATCTGTGCGCGGCGCTGCCCATGCTGTTCTACGGCGTCATCCTGGCCATGGCGGCGTCGCGTTCGCCGGACCGGCTCGTCCCCATGCTGGTCGACATCCCGCTCGGGGTGGCGGGGCTGGTCCTGATGCGCTGGCGCCGCCGCCTGCCGTGGCAGACCGCGCTGGCCACGGCCCTGCTGACCGGCTTCTCCGTCACCGCGACCGGCCCGGCCCAGGTCGCCTACGTCTCCCTGGTCACGCACCGCAGGTGGCGCTGGACGCTGCCGGTCGCGGTCGCGTCGTGGCTGTTCCTGCTGGTCAACACCACCCGGTACGGCCTCACCCAGGCGGCCGTCATCAGCCAGATCACCGGGACCGTGATCCTGGCCGGCCTGACCCTCTTCGGGCTGTATCTCCGGGGGCTGCGCGACCTGGAGGCCTCCCGGCGGGAGGCCGGGCTGGCCGCCGAACGCGAACGACTGAACCAGATCGAGCAGACCAAGCTGGCCGAGCGGGCGAAGATCGCCCAGGAGATGCACGACGTCCTGGCCCACCGGATGTCGCTGCTGTCGATGCTCGCCGGGGGCCTGGCCTACCGCAAGGACCTGGGTCCCGAGGAGACCCGGGAGATCGCGCTGGCGATCCAGGAGAACGCCCACCGGTCGCTCAACGAGCTGCGGGCCGTACTCGGCACGCTCAGGAGGGACGGTGCGCTTGAGGCGCCGCAGCCGGGCCTTGAGCACATGGGGGCGCTGTTCGAGGAGGTGCGCGCGGCCGGGCAACGGGTCGAGGTCGCCGACACCGTCGAGGACCGGGAGTCGCTGCCGACGCAGACCGGCCGCCACGCCTACCGCATCGTCCAGGAGGCCCTGACCAACGCGCGCAAGCACGCGCCGGGCAGTGAGGTGGCGGCCGAGCTGGACGGCAGGCCGGGCAAGGGGCTGCGCATCCGGGTGAGCAACCCGGTGTCGTGGGGGACGCCCCCGAGCCCCGGCGGGGAGCACGGGGGGCACGGGCTGGTCGGCCTGGCGGAACGGACCAGGATGGCCGGGGGCACGCTCGACCACGCCGTACGGAAGGGGCGCTTTGTTCTTGATGTCCATCTTCCGTGGGAGGCTTGACCCGTGATCCGGCTGGTGATCGTGGACGACGACCCGATGGTGCGCACCGGGCTGCGGCTCATCCTCGGCGGCGAGTCCGACCTGGAGATCGTCGGGGAGGCCGGGGACGGCCTGCGGGCCATGGCCGTGATCCGCGACCTCGAACCCGACGTCGTGCTGATGGACATCCGGATGCCCGAGCAGGACGGGCTGACCACGACCGAGCTGCTGCTGTCCGAACCGGACGCCCCCAGGATCGTCGTGCTCACCACCTTCGACGCCGACGACATGGTGTTGCGGGCGTTGCGGCTCGGCGCCGCGGGCTTCCTGCTGAAGGACACGCCGCCGCCCCGGATGGTCGAGGCGGTCCGCGCCGTCGCCAGGGGCGAGGCGGTGCTCTCGCCGAGCGTCACCCACCAGGTGATCGCCGCCGCGACCGGCGGGCCGTACGGCGCGCAGGGGCCGCACGGCCCGTATGACGCGGGGGCGCGGCGGGAGCTGGACAGGCTCACCGAGCGTGAGCGCGAGGTGGCGGTCGAGGTGGCGCGGGGCGGTTCGAACACCGAGATCGCCGAACGCCTCCACATGAGCGTGGCGACCGTCAAGGCGAACGTCACCCGGATCTTCGCCAAGCTCGGGGTGGAGAACCGCGTCCAGGTCGCGATGAAGGTCCGTGACGCCGGGCTGCTGTGACCCGCTTGGTCCAGGAGGCACGGCTTGCCCTGGAGTGGACTCCAGCACCTAGAGTGCCGGTCACCGAAAACGACCATCGAAGGAGCACGACCGTGCGCTACCGCGTTCTCGGCGGCACCGGCATCGAGGTGAGCGTCCACTGTCTGGGCACCATGATGTTCGGCGCGGTGGGAAACCCCGACCATGACGAGTGCGTCCGGATGATCCACACCGCGCTCGACCAGGGCGTCAACTTCGTCGACACCGCCGACATGTACTCGGCGGGCGAGTCGGAGGAGATCGTCGGCAAGGCGCTGCTCGGCCGCCGCGACGAGGTCGTCCTCGCGACCAAGGTCCACTTCCCGATGGGCGAGGGCCCCAACCGGAGCGGCAACTCCCGGCGCTGGATCGTCAAGGAGGTCGAGGAGAGCCTCAGGCGGCTGAGGACCGACTGGATCGACCTCTACCAGGTCCACCGCCCCGACCACAGGACCGACATCGAGGAGACCCTCTCCGTCCTGAGCGATCTCGTACGGCAGGGCAAGATCCGCGCCTTCGGCTGCTCGTCCTTCCCCGCCGAGGAGGTCGTCGAGGCCTACCACGTCGCCGAACGCCGGGGACTGATGCGCTTCAGGACCGAGCAGCCGCCGTACTCGCTGCTGGCCAGGGGCGCGGAGCGCTCGGTGCTGCCGACCTGCCGGCGGCTGGGCATGGGGGCGCTCACCTGGAGCCCGCTGGCCTGGGGCTTCCTGAGCGGCAAGTACCGCAAGGGGCAGGACATCGACCTCACCACGGGCCGCGCCGCCCTGGCGCCCGCGCGTTTCGACCCCGCACTGCCGTTGACCGCGACCAAGCTCGACGTCGTCGAGCAGCTCGTCGAGGTCGCCGACGGACTCGGCTGCACGCTGCCCGAGCTGGCCGTCGCCTTCCCGGCCGCGCACCCGGCCGTCACCTCCGTGATCATCGGGCCGCGGACCCCCGCCCAGCTCGACGCGACGCTGAAGGGGGCCTCGCTCGTCCTCGACGACGCGACCCTCGACCGGATCGACGAGATCGTGCCGCCCGGCACCGACGTCTACCACCCGGACGGGGCCTGGCAGCCGCCCGCGCTGACCGACGTGGCGCTGCGCCGCCGTACGACGGACGACCGCGCCGCGGTCTGATCCGTCCTGTCCTGATCTGTTCCGTGGCGGGGGTTCGGCTGCTCCCGCGACGGAAGTTTTCCGCGGCGAGGTTCGGCCGTTCCCGCGGAGGGAGTCTTCCGCGGCGGGGGTTCGGCCGTTCCCGCGGTGGGGGTCTCCGGTGGCGGGGGGGTCAGCCCTTCCCGCGGCGGAAGAAGGAGCGTCTCCTCCGGGTCGGGGGTTCGGAGGAGGCCGGGGGGTCCTCGACGGGATGGCGTTCGCGCCACTCGGCGAGGACCTCCTCGACGTCGAGGGTCGGCTGGAAGACCGGCGGCCCCGACAGGGGTTTGCCGTGGGCGACGCGGATGCGGGCGTTGAGCTCGTCGATGATCTTCCGGGCCTCGGCCTCGGTGCGCGCGTCCACCGCCGCCGCCCTGGAGTCCTCGGCGTCCTTGCGCAGCGCGAGCGTCCCCGGCAGCGGGAAGGAGAGGTTCTCCTCCTGCATCTTCCGCTTGATCCACCACATCTCGTCGTCCTGCTTGCCCCCGCCGGGGATGGGCTTGCCGGCACCGGGCAGGTTGTCGAACTCGCCGCGTTCGGTGGCCTCGCGGATCTGCCGGTCGATCCACGTCTCGAAGCTGACGCCGAGGGGTTTGCGCTCTGTCACAAGGCACCTCCGTATCGCGGCCGGTGTTCTTTTCCGAGGATAACCAGGCAGATGTTCCGCCCCGGATCCGAGGCCAAGATGGAGTCCAAGATCCGGGAAGCGGATTTTCCCGATGTTGACCATGTGCGAAGAGCCATCGGAAAGAGAGTGTTAGGTTGGCGTTGACCGTACTTTGTCGGCGCCCACGGAGAGCCAATGGTTTCCGAGCCGTCCGGTCGTCCCGACCGTTCATGGCCTAAAGGGACATTTCTTGCACGACTGGCGGAGGCGGATCGCCGTTCGCTACTCAGCCTGGGAAGACCCAGGGTCTGCCCGCCCGGGGAGGTTCTGCTCGCCCAGGGGGCTCCCGGTGACCACGTGGTCCTCCTGATCGACGCGCTGGTGACGGTCACCGCCACGGTCGAGAACGGGATCGTGGCCCTTCTCGGCATCAGGATCGGCGGTGACCTTGTCGGGGAGATGGCCGTCCTGGACGGGGCGAGCCGTTCGGCGACGGTGACGACGTGCGCGCGTTCGATGGTCATCCGCATCGGTAAGCGCCCCTTTCTGGGCTATCTCGCCGAACACCCCTCCGCCGGGTTGGTGCTCAACTCGATGCTGAGCGACCGGCTGCGCTGGGCGAACAGGCGCAGACTCGACTTCACCGGTTACGGCGTCGGCGTGTGCCTGGCCCGGGTGCTCGTCGATCTCGCCCGCCTGCACGGCCGAGAGAGCGCCGAGGGGGTGGACATCGGGGTACGGCTGTCGCAGTCCGAGCTCGGCGCGCTCATCGGAGCCAAGGAGATCTCCGTCCACAAGGCGCTGCGGGGCCTGGCGGACCGGGGCCTCGTCAGGGTCGGCCACCGCAGGGTCGTCATTCTCGACCGTCACTCCCTCATGACGTATGCGGAGCTGAGTGAGGTGAACTGATGATCGTTTCCGGGTGACACCGGATATTTCTCCGAAACCATATTTATAGGGCTTCCTTTCGCGCTTCCGGCGTCATCGTTGGCCGTGCTCCCGAAAAGGGACACGCCGATCTGACAAAGGGGAAGCGGATGACGGAAGCCGTCATGCCTGAATATCGGGCGATGATTTCCGGCGACATCGAGGACTACGGCTCACGCAACGCCGGTGAACAGGCCGTCCTGCAGACGACCCTGGCGGATCTCCTCGACACCGCCGCCAGGGAGGCCAGGCTCGAACGCCCGCGCTGGTCGCGACAGGTGTCCGGCGACGGAGAGTTCTCGGTGCTGACCGAGCCCGCCTCCGTGCTCGACCTGGCCGACCCCTTCGTGCGTGAGCTCGACGTCGCCCTCGCCGTGCACAACCGCAGGCAGTACGGCGACAACTGGACCCGGGTACGGCTGCGCGTCGCCCTGCACGTGGGGCCCGTGCTCCCCGCCGGACCGATGGGCGTGCCGGGGCCGCACGCCGTACAGGTGAACCGGCTGGTCAACGCGCCCGCGGCCTGTGCGGCCCTGCGGGTGTGCCCGGCCGCCGACCTCGTCCTGATCGTCTCCGACCGGGTCTTCGACGACTACCTGTCCCAGGGGTACGGTCACCCTCGCCCTGTGCGGTTCCGTCCCGTGACGGTCCAGGTCAAGAGGCAGCGTTTCCTGGCCTATCTCTACCTGCCGAACGTCGACGTCCACGAGCTGCGGGAACTGGACGCCTTCGACCCACCCGCCGACGACGACCCGGTCCCCGCGCGGGATGCGGAAGGCCCGCGCCCGACGAAGCCCTTCGGCGCCGCGCGTGACGTCATCATGGGCGACCAGCACCGCGTCAAGAACGGCAACATCTACCAGTCCCAGGGCGACATGCGCTTCGACGCGGGACACGGTGGACGATGAGCGCCGAGCCCACGCCCCAGGAGCCGGGCGACAGGCCGCCGGAGGAGCCCGCGAAGCCCGAGCCCGCCAAGGCCGGCAAGGAACCCCCGGCGGAGAAGGCACGCGCTGAGACCTCCAGAGAGATCGAGGACGAGGACGGCGAGCTCGACCTTCCCCTGCGCGAGCGCATGGCCGCCGAGGACGAGGAACGGCACCTGCGCGAGGCCAACCTGCGTGACCTCTACGGCGAGGCTCCGCGCGCCGGGCGCGACGCGATCGCCGGGAGCGCCTACCGGGTCAGGTCGGGAAACATCTACCACGCCGACCGGATCTTCTTCGGCGGCAAGGGGGAGGAGGGGCGCGGGGGCGTCGTCCACCTCGCGCCGAGCCAGCGGGAACTCCTCAACCGGGTACACGTCAGGACCGTCTCGTGCGGGCGTCTCGCCGAACTGTTGCGTGACGAGCCGGTCGTCGCGCTGCGGGGCGGGCGGGGCAGCGGTCGCAGGGACACCGGCTGGATGGCGTTGCTCGGGTTCCGCCGTACGGAGGGGACGCCCGTCGGATGGGTGCGCGACTCCGTCAACCCGCTGGACCTGACGGGGGAGGAACTCGACGAGAAGGGCGGCTACGTTCTCGACGTCACGGGCAGGGCGTGGACACGCGCGTCGGCGGACGGTCTCTTCCAGCACCTCGCCGCCGTCGCCGCCGTGCGGAACGCCAGGATCGTGGTCCTCGTCGACCAGGGGTTCCCCGGCGTCGTGTCGGCCGTGGACCACGACGCCCCACCCCCCGGCCAGGTCTTCGAACGGTGGCTGTCCTGGGAGCTGGACGGCGCCGCCCCGGTGGACGTCACCGCTCACGACGGCGTCCAGGAGCACCTGAAGGAGGGCTGCGCCCTCGCCGACGCCGTACAGCTCGCCAAGGACGTCGCGGAGGCCCTGCGCGGGGGCGGCGGGCTCGACAACGCGCTCGCGGGGCAACCGCGCAGGCTGCGCGCCCAGGTCTGCGCCCTGCTCTCCCCCGAGCACGACGTACGGCGGCGTTGCTTCCTGCTCGGAGTGGCCGTGCTGAACGAACTGCCCTCGGTGACGATCACGCGGGCGGCACTCCGGCTCACCGAGATCCTCGCCGACCCCGACCACGTGCTCGTCGATCCCGAGTCGTGGGACGCGCTGTCGGAGTGGGTGAGCTACGCCCAGGCGTCCCAGGTGCCGGACGAGCACGGCCAGGGCAGCCGGATCCGGCTGAGCCGTTCCTCCATGGCCTCCGTCGTGCTCGAAGTCGCCTGGCAGGAACACCCGACGATCAGGGAGGCCCTGCTCGCCTGGCTGGGACGGCTGTGCGAACATCCCGACCAGGCGGTCCGCATCAAGGCCGCCCACGCCATCGGCAGGCTCGCCACCTACGACTTCGACGTCATCGACGGTGAGTTCCTGCGCCGCTGGAGCGTCTCCGGCAGGACCCGCGACCACTGGCTCGCGGCCTGGGCCATCGAGGCGGCACTGCTGTCCCCGCACGTCGTGCCCCGGCTGCTCGACCGGCTGCGCGAGTGGGCCGCGGGAAGCGCGGCGAAGCAGGCCATCGTCGCCAGGGCGTACGGCCTCGGCGTCGGCGTCGAACAGATCGACCGGGCGCTGCCCGCCCTCAGGCAGATCGCGCTGCGCTCCTCGCGCCCCACGACCCAGGACGCCGTCTCGCGGACACTCATGGAGATCTACGGCCCCGGGACAGCGTCCAAGATCCTCTCCGAGCTGGCGGAGTGGGCCGTCGGCGGCCATCCAGGGCTGCGCCGTACGGCCGCGCTCGCCCTGACCCGGCTGGCCTCAGGAGTGGAGAACGACACCTGCAGGCTGCTGCTCACGGAGTTCACCGGCGAGGAACACGGCTGGGCGCGGGAACACCTCGTCACCCTGTGGGGAAACGCCCTCAGATGCGGGCTGTTCGCCCGGAGGCCGACGGGCGTCACGGGTAGTCCGATCCGCGCCGCCTGGGATGTCTTCGCCGATTGGGTCGCCAACTGGGGCACGACGCCCGGAGTGCGGCCGGTCGTCGAGGCCGTCTTCGAGGCGGCCGGACACCACCACCTGCGCGGGCCGCTCCGCTTCCACCTGCGCCACTGGTACCTGCGGCGGATCGTCGACATCCCCCTCTACCACCGCCTGGACCACCACATGAAAAGGACGGAAGGCTCATGAGATTCGTGTACCGGCTCCTCGGAAGGCTCCCCCGCCGCGCGGCCGCCGGCATCGCCCACCCCTGGAAGGACGGGGAGGACGGTCCGATCGGCTCGGTGCGCCGGTTCTTCCAGCCCCCGCCCGCGCCGCACTCCATCTACGACGAGCAGGGCCTGCACGAACGGGACGCCCCGCTGGAGCTCACCGTCCCCGCCCGTGGGGACGCCTTCTCCTTCCAGGTCGTCGTCACGGTCGCCTGGTGTGTGACCTCGGGTGACGGCCGCACCACGACGGGGCTCAAGGCCGACATCGCCGCCGAACGGCCGAAGATCCACGAGCGCGCGGAGGAGGTCATCCGGCGCGTCGCCCGACGGTTCGAACCGTACCTGCCCGGTGAGGCGGAGGAGGCGGTCAACGAGGCCCTCACGGTCGAGTTCGCCCGCCCGCCGCACCAGTGCGACGACGTGACGATCACCGCGACCGTCAAGGCCAAGGTCGGCCTCACCGAGGAGGTTCGTGAACTGCGCAAACAGCTCGGCCGGGTGCTCCTGGAGATCCAGGCGAAGGCGGAGATCGATGCGATGATCATGGCCAACATGACACAGGCCCGCGACGCCTGGCGGGGCTTCCTCACGGAGGGCATGGAGGACTGGACCGCGCGCTTCGCCGTACGGCTCGCCGAGAGCCCGAGGGAGGTCGCCGGGGTCATGACGACGATGGTCGAGGAGCGCAGGCAGGACGCGCAGAGCTTCCTGGACGTCGTCAAACAGGTCGTCGCCGCCCAGCAGAGCGTGGACGTGTTCGACCTCGTCGCGGCCAGCGACGGCGTGCTGCGGATCGCCCTGGAACGGCTCGGCGTGCCCGTCCCGCCCCCCGCCTCCGACCTGCCCTGGCTGGAGGAGCGATGAAGGCGCGTCACCTGCTCGCGGTCACGGCGATGACGGCCGTCACGGGATGCTCGGTCGGCGGCCTGCTCGGCCAGACGGCCCAGGCGCCGGGCGGGGGAACGTCAGGCCAGGCGTGCCGGTGGCTCGGCGAACAGGCCGCCGACGCCGCCCAGGCCCGGCTGGACCTCGTTCTCCTCGTGGACCGCAGCGCCTCGGCCCGTGACGGGCAGGGCAGGGCGTGGGACTGGTACCGGGCCGTCTTCGGCGGCGAGGGCACGGCCGTCGGCGACGCCGTCACGTTCCCGAACACACGCCTCCCCACCCCGGCGAGGATCAGGATCGGCGCGTTCGACGGGGAGGGGTCGGTCGAATGGGTCGTCGGCGACCTCCTGCTGCCCCACCTCACCGCCACGGCGGACGGCTACCGCTCCTCCTACGCGCTCAACGTGGGCGACTGCCTCAGGGACGCCGTCGGCCGCGCCGCGGCGTCCCCGCCCCGCGAACCGGGCAGCGCCGTCCTCGGGGCGCTCGACGTCGACCGCGCCCCGGCGACCGCGCCGGACGCCGAACACCGGCTCGTGGTGGCCACCGACGGCCTGTCGACACAGGGGTGCGCCTCCCTGGAACGGACCGCCATGCGGGACCTCACCATCGTCGGCAGGATCGTCCGGGCCTGCCAGGGGCAGCGGGCCGTGCCGGACCTGCGGGGATGGCGGGTGGAGATGCCATGGCTCGGCCACCCGGGAGCGGACAGGCCGCAGCCACGGCAGAGCCACAGGAAGTGGCTGACCAGCCTGTGGAGCGGGCTGTGCGCCGCGACGGGCGCCCACCCGTGCCGGATCGCCGACGGTCGCCCCACGGACCCCGCCCAGGGGACCCCGGGCGTTCCCGTGAGCGTCGCCGACCCGGTCATCGCCTTCTCCTCCACGGAACGGGCCCCCGACCCGTTCGTGAAGAAGGTCCTCCCGGAGGACCTGCTCTTCCCGACCGGGTCCGCGGTGCTCCACGCGAGTGGGCGGGAACTGCTCACACGGTTCGCCGACGAACTGGCCGGGCAGGCGCCCGAGTCGGTCAGGGTGGCGGGATACGCCGACGACCGGGGCGGCACCACCTACAACGAGGACCTCTCCCGGCGCAGGGCGCGGGCCGTCGGCGACGTCCTGCGACAGGCGGGACTGCGCGGCGTCCGCACCGAGGGGCGGGGAGAGGTCGCGGGGAACTGCCCCTCTCCGAGCGCGGGGGACACCAAGGCGTGCAACCGGCGCGTCGAGATCGTCTACAGGGTGCGTGGCTGACATGGACGACGCTTACACGAACGGCGCTCACTCCCATTCCGGGGACGAGACGGTCATCCAGGGCCGTGTCGTGTCGGAGAAGACGGCGCCTCCCCCGCTGGACACCCGTGAGGTACATCTGTGCCACCACGGCTGCGACTGCTGGCAGCGCAACTTCGACCGCTACCTCGCCGTCACCCCCGAGCGGGAGCCCGACCAGCTCGACAGCGTGGAGATGCACGCGCTGCTGACCGCCAAGGGCCGTGCCGTACGGCATCTGCACCGGCACCTCGACCCCATGGCGCTGGGGCGGCGCAGGCTCATCAAGACCCACGGGGAGGCCACGGTCGCCCTGGGCGAGCTGAGGGCGTTCGCCGACGAGGGCGCGCTGACGCGGGCCGTAAGGGAACGGGAACGGCTCGACGACGTCATGGCGGACAGGAAGGTCCGGCCCCCGATGTGGCTTCGGGTGGTCGCGTGGCCGGCGATCGTCGCGGCCGGAGCCTTCGACACCTGGTACTTCCAGGGGGTCTTCCAGCGGCTCGTCGGCAACCGGGCGGTCTCCCTCCTGGAGCAGGTGATCACCCTGCTTCCCGGTGTCGTGCTGACACTCGGCATGGTCATCGCGGGGACCACCCTCGGCAAGGCCGTCTACCAGGCCAGACGTGCCCACGAGGAACGCCGGGAGAGCAGGGGCGGGGCGGCACGGTTGTTCGCGAACCTCGGTCTGTGGGTGTTGCGCCTGGTCCTGCCCGCGCTGCTGCTCGTGGTCGCCACCCTGTGGGCGCTGTTCCGGGTGGTGGACGTGAACGCGGGAGGCAGGTTGCCCCTCCCGGCGGACTTCGTGGCAGTCCTGGTCGTGACGCTGTCGCTCTGCGCGATCGCGGTGAAGGTCGCCGCCCATGACCCCTACGTCACCCGGGAGTCCGAGGTACGGCGCCGCCTGGCGCGGGCCCGCAGGTCGGAGCGGACTCTGGTACGGCGCGCGGGCGGGAGGCTGCGCCTGCACGTCACGGCCTGGAGCGACCTGCGGGCCATGCGCGACGACCTCGTGGCCGGGGTCATCGAACGGTACGGCGAGGCCTACCGGTTCATCACCTACGCCCGGGGGTTCCACGGCAAGGCCGGGGAACTGCCCCCGGTGTTCGTCCCCGGTTCCAGGAGGGCCGACCGGGGTTCCGGCGGGACCGAGGGGGAGCCACCGTTGCCGGAGTGGATCGGGGACGAGCTCTCCGGGGTGGCCGGCCCCGTCCCGGAGTACGGCGCGTTGCGGGAGGTGCAGGAGGTCCTGCGCAGGTACGAGCCGGGGGAACTGGAGCGGGAGTTCGCCGAGGTACGCGGCCGGTTGACGGCCCAGTGGAGCGGGACACCGGCGGGCCGTACGGCATCGGCGGACCGGACGGATTCGACCGGCCGGATGGGGGAGGGGGAACGTGAGGGGTAGGCGTTCGCGGCGGACGGGAGCGGAGGCCAGGCCGCGGACCGGGCCGGTGGCTCGGGCGGTTCGGTCGGCTCGGGTACGGAGCGAGGCACCGGACGCGCGGATGCGGGCGACGGCGATCCTGGCCGAGACCCGCGAGGAGGTGAACAGGGCCGACACCAAGGCGTCGATTCTGCTTGGGGCCATCGGTATCGCGGTCAGCGGTGTGGTCGGCGACATGGTGAACGGCGTCGTGAACGGGTCGTGGGGGGCCTCCTGGCCGTGGTTGCGCTGGACCGCGGCGGGGGCGGCCTTCCTGTCGGTCACGATGCTGTTGATGGCCCTGTATCCGAGACGGATCGGGTTGCGCCGCCCGTTCGTCAACGCCTACTTCGGGGACGTGGTCGCGCACCCCGGTCCCGAGGCTCTGCGCGCCTCGCTCGAAGGGCCGTCCCCCGACGAGCTGGGACGGCTCACCGACCAGATCCACACGATCAGCCATATCGTCTCCACGAAGTACCGGTTGATCCAGCTCGCCCTGTGGTGCCTGGCCGTCTCGGTGCTGAGCGGCGTCCTGACCGTCGTCACGGCCACACTTTGAACCCCACACCCCGGGCCGGTAATGGTTAGGATCAGAGGGATATGCCCTGTGCTGGGGGAGACCCGAGGGGGGACGGTGACCGAGCACACGCCTCAGGAACACCGTCCACGTGGCTCTTTCGTGGCCGCCGCGGCGGCGCTGTCCCGGCTGGGGCGGCTGCGTGACCTGCCGGTCATCCTCACACTGGCGTGGGTCGGCTGGCTGGCCATTCCGTGGCCGTCCAGCGGCCTGACCCAGGCCAGGGGCCTGACCACTGGCGTCCAGGACATGGACGCCCCCGCCGCCCCCGCCGTACGGCCCGCAGCCGCAGGGACGGCGTGGACCCTCGCCGCCGCGCCCGCCGCGCCTCCGCCGACGCTGGTCAAACCACCGCCACCGGTCCCGCCCAGCGCCGAGGAACCCTGCGTCGGGGAGGCCGAGGAGCCGGGGGCCGGGAAGCCCGGGGCCGAGGGAGACCTGGCCCGGCTGATCGCCGGGGAGCGGGCACGCATCGCCGGAGAGGTGCACGACGCGGCGGGGCACGGCCTGGCGACCATCGCCATGCAGGCCGGGCTCGCCCTGCTGATGTTCGACGAACACCCCGACCAGGTCCGCGAGTCGCTTGAGGCGATCCGCGCGACCAGCACACGGGCGCTCGGCCAGCTCCGCTCCGCACTCGACCTCGTCGAGTCGGGGCCCTCCGGTCACGACCTGTCGGAGTTGTTCGCCGGGGTGCGGGCCGCGGGGCTCGCCGTCACGGTCGAGCCCGCCAGGCCGTACGTCCCGCCGCAGCTTGAGGACGTGGTCTACCGGGTGGTGCGTGAGTCGCTGACCAACGTGCTGCGCCACGCCGGTCCCACCCAGGCCGCCGTCAGGATCGCGCACGACCGGGACGGCCTGCGCGTCGAGGTCCTCGACCGGGGTTCCGGTACGGCGGGCACACCGGCCGGTACGGCGGGCACGCCCGTCGAGGGACGCGGGCTGACCGGGATGCGGGCCAGGGTGGTCCGGGCCGGTGGCTCGTTCGAGGCCGGCCCCCGGGAGGACGGCGGCTTCCACGTCACGGCCCACTTCCCGCCGGGGACGGCTTCCGCCAAGACCGACTTCCCGGTGAAGGCGAACACCTCCAGAGCCGACTTCCCGTCCGAAGCCGATCTTCTGTCCGCGACCGGTCTTTCGTCCGAAGCCGGTCTTCCATCTGGAGTCGGCCTTTCGCCCGAGGGCGATCTCCCGTCCGTGACCGGCCTCCCGCCCAGGGTCGTATGAACGAGCGCGCGGGCACGGCGCCGATCCGGGTGGCGCTCGCCGACGACCAGGCCGTCGTACGGATGGGGCTGCGGGCGCTCATCGAGCGCGAACCCGACCTGGAGTTCGCCGGGGAGGCCGCCGACGGCGCCGGGGCGCTGCGGCTGCTCGGTGAGACGCGTCCCGACGTGCTCCTGCTGGACATCCGGATGCCGGGCATGGACGGCCTCGAAACGCTGCGGGCCATCGCCGCCGACCCCGGGCTGGCCGCGACCAGGGTGGTCGTCGTCACGACCTTCGAGGTCGACACCTACGTCTTCGCCGCGCTCCAGGCGGGTGCCAGCGGGTTCGTCCTCAAGGACAGCGCGCCCGAGGAGCTGACCCGCGCCATCAGGGTCGTCGCCTCGGGGGAGGCCCTGCTGTCCCCCTCGGTCACCAGGAAGGTCATCGGCCTGTTCGGCAGGCACGACGCCGCCCCGGTCGAGGGGATCGACACCCTCACCCCGAGGGAACGTGAGATGGTCGCCTGGGTCGCCACCGGCCGGTCGAACGACGAGATCGCCGCCGAACTGGTCATCAGCCCGGAGACCGTCCGCACCCACGTCAGCCGCGCCATGGTCAAGCTGCGCGCCAGGGACCGCGCGCAGCTCGTCGTATTCGCGGTCAGGTCCGGACTGGCGTCCCCCTGAGGTCCTTGAGGAAGCCCCGGTAGGCGCGCTGTTCGAGCTGCGCCTCGATCTGTTTGACCGTCTCAAGGCCGACACCGACCATGATGAGCAGGGTCGTCCCGCCGAACGGGAAGTTCTGCTGGGTCCCCGGGTCGCGCAGCAGTACGAACGCGACGATCGGGATCAGCGACAGCACGGCCAGGTAGGCGGCGCCGGGCGCGGTCAGCCGCGACAGCACGAACGCCAGATAGTCCGCGGTCGGCCGTCCGGGACGGATGCCGGGCACGAACCCGGAGTAACGCTTCATGTTGTCGGCCACCTCGACCGGGTCGAAGGTGACCGAGACGTAGAAGTAGGTGAAGGCCACGGTCAGCAGCAGGTAGGCCGTCACGTAGACGGGGTGGTCGCCGGAGGTGAGATAGCGCTCGATCCAGGCAGCGACGGGCCCCGTGCCGCCGGTGAACTGCGCCACCAGCTGTGGCAGGAACAGCAGCGACGAGGTGAAGATGACGGGGGTGATCCCGGCCTGGTTGACCTTGAGCGGCAGGTAGGTCGAGGTCCCGCCGTACATCCTGCGGCCGACCGCCCGCTTGGCGTACTGGACCGGGACGCGCCGCTGCGCCTGCTCGACGAACACCACGGCGGCGACCAGGACGATCCCGGCGGCCAGCATCGTGACCAGCGCGAACGGGTTGAGCACGAAGATGTTCGACAGGTAGGACGGGAAGACGGCGACCACCTGCGTGAAGATCAGGATGGACATGCCGTTCCCGATCCCCCGTTCGGTGACCAGCTCGCCCAGCCACATGATCATGGACGCCCCCGCGACCAGCGTGACCACGATCACCATCGTCGTCAGCATCCCCTGGTCCCGCAGGAGCTGCCGCCCGCAGGTGGGGAAGATCCGGCCCGTACGGGCCAGTGAGACGACGGTCGAGGCGTCCAGTACGGCGAGCGCGATCGTCAGGTACCGGGTGTACTGGGTGATCTTCGTCTGCCCCTGCTGCCCCTCCTTCTTGAGCGCCTGCAGCCGGGGAACCGTCACCGTGAGCAGCTGGATCACGATCGCGGCGACGATCGACGGCATGATTCCCAGCGCGAAGACCGACAGCTTCAGCATCGCCCCGCCGCTGAACAGCTGCACCGCGTCCAGGATCCCGCCCCGGGCACCGCTCAGGCAGGAGCGCACCGCGTCCACGTCCACCCCCGGCGCCGGGAGGATCTGCCCGAACCGGAACAGCGCGATGATCGCCAGCGTGAACAGGATCTTCTTCCTGAGTTCCGGCACACGGAAGGCTCGGATGAGGAGGGTCGGCATGCGCCGAGTCTTCCTCCGGGGCCGTCGGCCGGGCATCCGCCCACCGGAGGCTTCGCCGTACGCGAATCCGCGTATGCCGGACCGAGAGAGGTCTGAGTGCGGAAATCAGCGGTGGAGACGATCGGGGGAGGCCGTCGCAAACAGTGGCAGGTCCACCGGCTGTGCCGGGAGAACACCCGCCGCGCCCGCGAGACCTGACGGTCACAGCCGCACGAGGAACCCGTCCACGACGAGCGTGCGGGCCAACTCGATCTGCTTCGCCTCGGACAGCTCCGGCAGATCGCGCACCTCGAACGGCTCGGTGCTCCTCGACAGGAACAGCATCGCGGCCCGATGGTCCGCGTCGGCGCTCACCAGCGACTGCGCGAACTGTAGCGCGACGCCGTCCGTCATCATCAGTACACGTGAGTAGAGCGGCTGATACCTGACCACACGGGTCCGTCCGTCGATCCGGGGAGCCTCGACGGCGTTGGGGACCAACTGCCCGACGGGCCGGCATCGGCCACGCCGAACCAGGGCGTCCCCCAGAGCCCCGAAACCTTCGGCCATGACGGCCGGGTCCTCGATGGCCCTGGCCACGTCGCGCAGGAGGTCGTCGAGGCTCGCACGGACGCCCACGTCGTCAACGTGCCGCGGTGGCAACTGGGCGAGGACGCGGTCGTCCCGGTAACTCAGCGCCTCAAGTGCCTCGGTGACGAGCTTCAGCACGGTCGGTGCGTGGATCCCGACGGTCAGGTGGATGGACGGCTCGGCGTTGGCTGTGGCGGCGTGGACGCGGCCGCGCGGGAGGTACAGCGCGTCCCCCGCGTTCAGCCGCAGGACGGCCGGTGCCGGGAGGTCGGACACGACGACCTTCTCCCGGCGTCGCATCTTGTGCGGCGGCACGTCGGCGTCGTCGTGGACGTGCCAGGTTTTGGATCCCTGGACCTGGAGGACCAGCACGTCGTGGTCGTCGTAATGAGGGAGGAAGCCTCGCGATCCGGGCGGCGTGATGTAGGCGTTGACCTGTGTCTCGAAGTTCAGCTCGACCTCAAGACTGTGGGCCAGTGAGGCGACGGTGGGCACGTGACGCTCGACGCCGTTGATGACGATCGTGTGGCCGTCTGCGAAGTCGTTGCGGATCCGGACGAGGTCAATGGTGCCGTCGGCGAACCTGTAGGAGTCGGGGCTCCTGCGGTCGTTCTCCCGCACGACCGTCACAGTCGACGGTTCCGGCCGGACGATCTCCAGGACGTCCTCGACGGCTGCCGGGCCGAACAGGCTGCCGAAGTAGTCTTCGCGGTCGCGTTCGACGTGGTAGTGCGTGATGCCCCACACCTTCTGCAGGAAGGTCTCCACCGTGAGCGGCTGGAGCAACCGGGCCAGCGTGAATTCGACGGTCATGCGTTCCCAAACTTCGCCGTGATCAGTTCACCGGGATAGCCGTTGCGCACCAGCTCGTCGCACACGTACTGGTACATCACCTTGTAGGCGTCGCAGTACACCGACGGATTGTCGAACCCGTTCCGCTTCGAGAAGCGGTTCTCCAGGTCGCCACCGCGGCAGACATGACGCCACCGGCACCCGGCACATCCTTCGGGCAAGGTGTTGAAGGTCTCCTCGACCTCCAGGAATACCGGTTCGGCGAGAAATTCGCGCAGGCTGGTTTCTGCGGTGGAGTACACCGGCGTCCCGGTGTACCAGCCCAGTGCCGGGATGAACGTGTCGTCGATCGCGACGGTGCCGTCGCTGCGTGCGATGACGACCTGGTTCTCCTTGCGCGGCCGACAGAACGCCTGGCCGGGGGCCACGTCCGGCCGGAAGTGGTCGAGCAACTGGTCGACGAAGCGGATGTGCACGTCCGTGTTGTCTTCGCTGAACCATTCGTGGAAGAGATCCGAGAGGCACGAACCGTACTGCTTCGCCGCACCCGAGGAGACGAACTCGACGTCATCGGCGTTCCTGTCGGGAAGCAGGAAGGTCATGTTCCGCACGCCCAGTGCCCGCAGGTAGCGGTAGACCTCGCGGTAGTCGTTCCCGCTGTGCATGACGCTGACGGTCGACGGCAGCGGACTCCCGGGCCCATGGGCCTCGACGAGTCGCCGGATCGCGTCCTCCGTCCGGCTGAAGCTCGAACGACCATGCCGGTCAAGGCGGAAGCGGTCGTTGACCGTCCGCGGCCCGTCGATGCTGACGCCCACGGCGACGCCGTGCTCGGCGAAGGCCGCGATCCACTGGTCATCGAGCAGCGTGCCGTTCGTCTGGATGCTCAGCAGGACGGTCGCGACCGGTTCGATGACCTCCCGGAGGAGCCGGCACGCCTCAGCGAACCTTCTGACCCCGATGAGGGTCGGTTCGCCGCCGTGGAAGGCGATCTTCGCGCACGGAATGCGCAGCTCTTCACAGCCTTGGGCGATCCAGTGGGCCAGCGCCTCCGTGACGTCGGCGGAGGCGAGTGAAGGCCTGTCGAACGCCGTCTCCTCGCCCATGTTGAAGTAGTAGCAGTACGTGCAGTTGATGTTGCACCGTTCGGCCACCTTGTAGACGACCTGGAGCGCCTCAATGGAGCCCGGCTCCGCCGGGCTCCATGCCGGCCGGACCACCCTGTCCACCACCGCGCGGACCTACTTCTGCAGCGGGGCCTGGTCGTAATTCCCGCCGCCGCCCTGGGTGTAGTTGCCTCCGCCACGCTGCGAGTAATTACCGCCGTGCTGGTTGTAGTCGAGGGAGCCCGCGATTACCTCACCCGGTGCGATGATTCCGTTCAGGATGCTTTCTCCGAGGATTTTGCGGCCCTCGACGGAAATCGTCGACCGACCCTCCGATACTTTTTCTTCATTCGCATCCGGCATGACGCGATCTCCTTTCGTGTCAATCAGTGACCGGATCGGCCGTTCTCACGTTTCTTGCGATCAGGGGGCACACCGCACAGGCGCTTGGCCCGGCCTGCGTGAACCAGCGGCATGCTCTCCGGATCGAACAGGCCGGCAGGGATTCGGTGGCGGTCCCGAGTTCCAGGGCGTCGTCGATCACGGAGCACCGCTCGCCGGTCCAGTTCCTGCAGCCGTCCTCGACGCAGGGCTGGGCGAATCGGAAACGCTCCTCGGGAACCCGCCCTTTGGTGGCGTCGGCCACGAATTCGTCATCGATCCTGAGAGCCGGACGTATGTATCCGAGTCGACCGGTGGCGTCGAAGACCCCCAGCAGGATCGCGTCCCTCTCGCACCGGGCGCTCGGGCAGAGGATCTCCGCCGCCTTCTCCCCGTGGACGCCCACCACGTCAGCTCCCGAAGTCCGGCTTCCTGAGCCCGGTGGCCGCGATCTGCTCGCCGGAGATCTCGACCGCCCAGATTCCCCGTGTCCTCCCGCCGTCGCCCCCTGCCCGCGCGGCCAGGATGGGGTTGTTGATCCATGCCCTGTCGCTGAGGTCGACGCTCGCGAGTTCGATGGCCACCGCTTTCTGCACGGCTTGGTCGATCCTGCCGATCACGCTCTCGTCGAGCTCGAAATCGAGCACCACACGAAATTCGTGTCGCGCCACGGCCGCCTCCTCCACAGTGTTCCCAGGCTTTTATCCCGCTGTGACACCGGCCGTAATCATGGGAAAACCAAGACAATACCCTCTTTGCGCGATGGATGGCGTCGTCGGGTGTCTTTTTTATCCGGCTTTTCGAACCGGTCGAGGAAACTGGTTTCAGTGAGGCTTCTCATCCCGCTTCACGGAGTTGGGGTGTGCGGATCGTCCTGACAAGTCGACCTGCGCGAAGGACGCTCCGGGCGTTCAGCGGACCACATTTCTGCGACCATGTTCGCGTCCGCACCGAAGCGTGGAAGGAACCGGTTCAGCCGAGGTCCCTGGCGCGCAGGCCGGCCTCGAAGCGGGAGTCGGCGCCGAGTGCCTTCATCAGGGCGGCCACCCGGCGACGGTAGGTGCGCAGCGACAGGCCCAGCTCACGCGCCGCGCTCTCGTCCTTGCGCCCGCTGCCGAGCATGGACAGCACCCGCAGGCTCTCCTGGTCGAGTACGGGCGGCGCCGAACGGCGGAACTCGGCCAGGTCGGCGGCGGCGTTCCACGCGGTGAGGAACAGCGCGTTGACGTTCGCGACCACGTCGGGGGAGCGGACCACGGTGTAGGAACGCTCGCCGGGACCGGGCGGCCCGGCGAGGACCGCGAGGAGCCCGTCGACGATGATCGTCTCGTACGGCAGGCCCGTCGTGGAGATCCGTACCAGGGCGCCCCTGCGGGCGGCCTCGTCGAGATGGCGCCGTCCCTCCTCGTCGGCGAGGAGCCGGGCGTCGAAGAGCTTGCGGACGGTCAGGGGACGGTCCTTCACGATCCGGGCGCGCATGCCGGGCATGCTCCAGGTCTCCAGGTCACCGGCCGCGCAGGAGAACTCCCGCCGCGCGCCGAGCAGCAGGTGCCCCACCCGCGCGGTCAGCTCCCGCTCTCCGCGCAGGGTCACGTTCCGATCCTGGTCCACGCCCCAAGTCTGCGGTGCCGCGCCGTACGGGACAAACCCATACAGGTCAGGGCGGGTGGCAGCTTGCTGCCAACGCCTCGCGTGGGGCGGGGCGGAGGCGGCAGGGTCGGAGACATGACGAAACACGTGACGCTCGGTGGTGACAGGCGGATCTCACGTCTCGGGTTCGGGGCGATGCGGTTGCCCGCACGCAGCTGGGACGGCCCCAGAGGCGACAGGGAGGCCGCGCTCGCGGTGCTGCGCCGGGCGGTCGAACTCGGCGTGGACCACATCGACACCGCCGCGTTCTACTCCTACGAGGATCTCTCGTCCAACGAGCTGATCAGGACGGCGCTGCGTCCCTACCCCGAGGACCTGGTGATCGCCACCAAGGTCGGTCCCCGGCGTGGTCCCGGCGGGTGGCTGCCCGAGGCCGGTCCCGGTGACCTGCGCGCCGCCGTCGAGGAGAACCTCACCGGGCTGGGGCGGGACCACCTCGACCTGGTGTATCTGCGGGTCGGCCTGATGGGGACGTCGGAGGAGCCGATCGGGGAGCGCTTCGCCGTACTGGCCGCGCTGCGGGAGGAGGGGCTCATCCGGCACCTCGGGCTCAGCAACGTGACGGCGAAGCAGTTCGCGGAGGCACGGGACATCGCGCCGGTCGTCGCGGTGCAGAACCACTTCCACCTGACCCGGCAGGACGACCTTGACCTGCTCGCCGAGTGCGAGCGGGAGGGGGTCGCGTACGTGCCGTTCTTCCCGCTCGGCGGGTTCGGGCTGCCGGACGACGGGCGGATCAGGCGGATCGCCGACCGGCACGGGGCCACGGTCGCGCAGGTCATGCTGGCCTGGCTGCTCGCCCGTTCCCCGGTCATGCTGGCCATCCCGGGGACCTCCTCGCTCGCGCACCTCGCCGAGAACACGGCCGCCGCCGACCTTGTGCTGGACGAGCGGGAGGTCACGGAGCTGAACACCCTCGGCCTTCAGCAAGGTTGACATTTTGTTGTGAGATTCGCCGGGGAAGCCTTCTGGTCGTTCCCGTGGACGCGTAGGGTCGCGGCCATGACCGCACGGAGATCCATGTGATCGTGACGGAGCTGAACGTCTATCCGCTCAAGAGCTGCGCGGGCACCGCGCTGCGGGAGGCGGAGATCACGCCCAGGGGGATACGACACGACCGCGAGCTGATGCTCGTCTCGCCGGACGGCACGCACCTGTCCCAGCGGGAGGTGCCGGGGATGGCGCTGTTGCGGCCGGTCTACGACGGCGACAAGCTCAGGGTCGAGCCCCCCGACCCGTCCGCGACGGCCCCGCTCACCCACGAGGTACGGCGTGACCTGCCCGCGCGGGACATCACCCTCTTCAACGCCCCGCACCGGGGCGTGGACCAGGGGGAGGAGGCGGCCGACTGGTTCTCCACGGTGCTCGGCGTCCCCTGCCGCCTGGTGTGTTTCCCCGACGACCACGTCCGCAGGATCAACCCGAGGCACGCCGTCGGGGAACTCCGCTACGCCGACGCCCTCCCGCTGCTGGTCACCTCGGCCGAGTCGCTGGCCGAGCTGAACACGCGGCTGGCGGAGCCGGTGCCGATGAACCGCTTCCGCCCGAACATCGTCGTCTCCGGCTGGCGCGAGCCGTTCGAGGAGGACGGGGTACGGCGGCTGCGGATCGGCGAGATCGAGGTCGAGCTGGTCAAACCCTGCGGGCGCTGCGTGATCGTCAACGTGGACCAGGCGACGGGGGTCAGAGGCCGGGAGCCGCTGCGCACACTCGCCGGATACCGGACCGTCAGGACGGACAAGCCACGCGTCGTCTTCGGCAAGTCCGGCCTGCCCCACACCCCGGGCACGATCCGCGTCGGCGACCCGGTCGTCCTCCTGGAGTGACAATCTGTCATTGGATTGTCACTTTATCCTGACCGGCCGGCGATGGCCGTTCGAGTCCGGTCGTTCCTGTGGGGCTTGGTGCCGGTCCGGCCGACGCCCCCGCCCCGGTGAGGGACGTCGGCCGACGGCCGGTCACAGGTAGGCGCCGTCGAAGGGGACGCCGTCCCACAGGGCGCGCTCGTGCCCCCTGGGGTCGTCGGCCACCCTGGGGGAGAGGTCCCAGATCATCGTGGCGCGCCGCGGCACCCGGTAGGCGGGCCAGGCGGGACGCGGGACCGTACGGCGCGCGTCCGGGTCGCCCGTGCGGGCGAAGGAGGCCCAGGCGTCGATCATCTGGGCCGACAGGGTCGTCAGCCGCGCCCGGTCGGTCCGCAGGGCCTCGGGGCCACCCTGGACGCCGACGAAGCGCAGCGTGCCGAACATGAACGGCAGCTCGATCGTGTGCACCGCCCCGACGCCCTTCGGCGGCGCCCAGTCGAACTGGTACACGTAGGTCGGCCGCCAGCGGCTCTGCGCCTCGGCGAGCCTCAGGGCGGGCACCCGCATGCCCTGGTCGGTGAACATCGCCAGGGCCGCGGCCTGCTTCGTCCTGTCCCTGCGGTAGACCTCGGTCATCCGGGCGCGCCGGGCGGCCAGCTCCTTCGGGAAGAACGCGTCGTACTGCTCGGCGAGGGTTCCCAGCCCGTCCTTGGAGTACTGGCCGAAGAAGTTCATCTCGTCCCGGTCGGTGCCGATCAGCAGGTCGATCCCCCGGGCGTTGCCCGCCTTCACCCGTTTGGTCACCGTGTCGCGGACCAGCGTCCCGTCGACGTACGGGCCGAAGTAGAGCGCGTGCCCGGCCGCGCCGGGAAAGGCGGCCACGGCCTTCTCCTGGACCCTGAGAAGCTCGGCCACGGGCATCGTCCGCAGCGCGGCGAGGTCGCGCACCGGCAGGGTCGAGGCCAGCTTCCGCTCGAACGCCGCGGTGTGCACCAGGGCCCCGCTGCCGCTCTGCAGTACGGCCCTGCGGAACAGCCGCTCGGGGTGGTCGGTGGCGAGCATCGCGCTGATCGAGAACGCGCCCGCGGACTCCCCGACCACGGTGACGTTGGCCGGGTCGCCGCCGAAGTCGGCCACGTGGTCGCGCACCCAGCTCAGCGCCGCGATCTGGTCGCGCAGCCCGTTGTTGCCCGAGCCCCGGTAGGCCGGGTCGAGGCCGCCGAGTTCGGCCCAGCCGAGCAGCCCGAGCCGGTAGTTGAGCGAGACGACCACCGCGTCCCCCCTGGTGGCCAGGTTCGTCCCGTCGTAGCGAGGCTCGTTGCCGGTGCCGTACGCGGCGGCGCCGCCGTGGATGAAGACGATCACCGGTCGTTTCGAGCGGTCCGGCTTCGGCGTCCACACGTTCAGGTGGAGGCAGTCCTCGTCGGTGTAGACCTTCCTGTCGTCGGGATAGTCCTCCGACATCTGGTCGCGGCCCTGGGGGCAGACCCTGGTGCCGTCGACGGCCTTGAGCGTGCCCCGCCACGGGGACACCGGGCGCGGTGGCCTGAACCGGAGCCTCCCGACGGGTGGTTGCGCGTACGGGATGCCGCGGAAGGCGCACAGGCCGTCCGTGGCCGTCCCCGAGACGACGCCGAGCGAGGTCCGGGTCACGCAGGCCGTACCCCCGGCTGCGCCGGCGGTGGACGCGGTGGCGGGTACGGCCAGCGTCAGGGCCGCCCCCGCGACGGCCAGAGCGGCGGGCAGGGAGATGGGCAGGCGGAGCGAACGGAACATCGAGACCTCCTCGGGCTGTGTGGATCGAGGAGAGCCTCGCGGCGGAGGGCACCGTCGCGGATCGGCCTGCCGAGCGAACCCGGAATCACCCGCGAGAACCAGGAACCAGAGAGCGGGGAACCGCTCCGGGGCGAAAGGCCGACAGGGCCGGGAACCGCGCAGGGACCAAAAGGGCCTGCCGGGCGGGGGCCGGGGCACCACACGGGGACAAGAGGACCTACGGGAGCCGTACGGAAAGCAGGGGGCAGGGGTACGCGGCACCGGAGCTATGGAGCCGGGCATCACACGGGAACCGTACGAAACAGGGGACCGAGATTACGCGGCGCCGGAACTCATGGGGCCGGGCATCGCACGGAGCCGGGAGCCGTACGGAGACAGGAGACCGGGCTACGCGGAGCCGGGGACGGTCAGGCCTGACTCGTAGGCGAACACGACGGCCTGGGCCCGGTCCCGCAGGCCGAGTTTGGTCAGCAGGTTGCTCACGTGCGTCTTGACCGTGTGCTCGCTGACCACCAGTTCGGCGGCGATCTCGGTGTTGGACAGCCCCCGGGCGATCAGCCGCAACGTGTCGGTCTCCCGGTCGGTCAGTTCGCCGAGCCGTCTGCGCAGCTCCGGCCTGGCGGTGCCGCGCCGTACGACGTCCTCGATCAGCCTGCGGGTCACGGCCGGGGCGAGCAGCGCCTCCCCCGAGGCGACGAGCAGGACCGCGCGCACGAGCTCCTCCCGCCGCGCGTCCTTGAGCAGGAAGCCCCCTGCCCCGGCGCGCAGCGCGTCGTAGACGTACTCGTCGACGTCGTACATCGTCAGGACCAGCACCTTCGCCGAGGTGCGGCGGCAGATCTCCGCCGTGGCCGCGACGCCGTCCATCCGGGGCATGCGGATGTCCATGAGGACCAGGTCGGGCTGGAGCTCGACGGTCTTGGCGACGGCCTCGGTCCCGTCGGCGGCCTCCCCGACGACCGTGATGTCGGGGTGGGCGTTGAGGATCAGCGAGAAACCGGCGCGGAACAGGTCCTGGTCGTCGGCGACGAGCACACGCATGGGAGCCCCTGTCAGAGAGAGCCGAGGGGGAGGACGGCGGTGACGGTGAACCCCCGGGGATCGACGGTGAGGCCGCCCCCACAGGAGGCCGCGCGTTCGCGCATCCCGACGACGCCGTGTCCCTCGCGGAACTCGGCCGTGCCGCCGCCCCCGTCGGTGACCTCGATCGTCAGCGCCCGTCCCGACCAGGTCAGGCGCAGCCGCGCTGTGCGTACGGCCGCGTGCCGCAGGACGTTCGTCAGGCACTCCTGGACGATCCGGTAGGCGGCGATGTCCACCGCCGCCGGGACCGGCGACCGGGTCCCGTGCTCCTCGACGACCACGTCGAGACCGGCCCCACGGGTGCGTTCGACCAGGTCGGCCAGGGTTTCGAGGCCGGGCTGCGGTTCGCGGACCGGGCCGTCCCGCAGTGTCCCGAGGATCAGGCGGAGCTGGCCGACGGCGTCCCGCCCGGCCGTCGCGATCGCCTCGAACACCATCTCCGCCCGCGCCGGGTCGTCCCGCACGACCAGGGGCCCCGCCTCGGCCTGCACGACCATGAGCCCGACCGAGTGGGTCACGATGTCGTGCATGTCGCGGGCGATGCGGGTACGTTCCTCGGCGACCGCCGCCGCCCGTTCCTCACGCAGCCGCCGCGCGCGTTCCTCGACCATCCCGCGCTGCGCGCGTCTGGCCCTGGCGCCGACCCCCAGCGCGTAGGCGGCGACGTAGGCCGTCACCACGTAGCGGAAGGTGTCGAAGTCCTCGTGCGGCAGGATCAGGGAGGTCAGCACCCCGACGGCCAGCAGCCCGACGCCGATCATCCGCAGCGTCGGCGGGGCGAGGGCCGCGATGGTGTAGGTGCACACCAGCGGGCCGTACGGCATGAGCAGGAACGGCGGATGCGTGAGCGCGTCCTGCATCAGCACCAGCGCCGTCATCGCCAGGCCCGCGACCAGGCTCGCCGCGATCAACAGCGTCCGCCGCCACAGGACCGGCGCCGAGGACAGCAGGGCCAGGACCACGACCCACCACGGCTGGAGGCGAGGCAGCAGGACCGGTACCACCGTCGCGGCCGTGACGACGGCGGCGATCGCGACGTCGGCCCGGGGCACGCGCAGGAGGTTCGGCGCGCGTAGGGAGTCCACTGGTGTCACCGTCCGGGTCGAAAGCCCCATTGAGGAGCCCTGTAAGGCTATGCGCCGTTGGACTCCCGCCCCGTTCGACGGCCAGGCCGCCGACCATTGAGGAGTCCTGTAAGGCTATGCGCCCCCCACCGGGACACGCCTCCCTCGCCCGACCGAGGCCGCCCTCCCTCCCGGGAGGGAACTCTCTGGGCCGGCTCCCATAGGGGAACCTCCAGGGCGAACTCCCGGGGGCGGGATCCGGGCGGCGAGGTCCACGTGCAAGGGCTCACGCCCTGGGATTCACGACGTGACGCCCATGTCCCGAGGCCCGCGTCCCGAGGCCCGTGCCCAGAGGGCTCACGCCGGGATTCACGACGTGACGCCCACATCCCGAGGTCCGAGGCCCGAGGCCCATGCCCGGAGGGCGCACGCCCGGGGACTCACGGCCCGAGGTCGGTGAGGAACTCGCGCAGGGCCCTGCGGTAGGGCTCGATCGTGGTGATGTCGGCGTACTCCTCGGGGCCGTGCTGCCCGTCCCCGCCGATGCCGAAGATGACGGCGTCGATGCCCCGGCGGTAGTAGAAGCGGCCGTCGGCGGCGCCGTGCTTGCGCAGCAGGGCGCCGTCGTAGCCCTGGTTGCGCGCCGCCCGCCGCAGCCCGAGCACCTCGGGCCGTTCGGGGTCGGCGTGGTGCGGCGGGGCGACGTGGGTGACGACGGGCACGACGCCCGGCGCGCAGAAGGCCGCCAGGTGCGCGGTGACCTCCTCCTCGGTCCTGCCGTCCAGGTCGGGGTCACCGGCGGGGAAGCGGATGTCCAGCCACGCCTCCGCCTGGTCGGGCACCTGGTTGCGGGCCGTGTTGGAGGTCTCGATCCTGGCGACGTTCACCGTGGTCCGCCAGGCCTCCTCGGTCGCCACGGGGTAGCGCTCAAGCAGGGCCCCCAGGCTGCGGTTCAGCTTGAGCAGCGCGTTGTCGCCGAGCCACTGGTAGGCGCTGTGCGCGCCGAGTCCGTTCGCCCGCAGGTTCGCGGACACCATGCCCTTGGAGTCGGTCACGACCCGCAGCCCGCTCTGTTCGCCGATGACGACGAAGTCGGCGGTCACGCCCTGGTCGATCTGGTGGGCCGTGCCGTCCAGGCCGCCGACCTCCTCGTCGGTGACGAGCTGCAGCCCGATCGGGTACGGCAGCGCCCCGGCGAGTTCGCGGAAGACGAGTGTCTCGACCAGCGCGGACACCTTCATGTCGTGGGCGCCCCTGCCGTACAGGCGGGTGCCTTCGAGGCGGGGCCTGAACTGGTGCGGTGGCGCGGGCACCACGTCGAGGTGGGCGTTGAGGACGACCCGGAACCGGGGCCTGCGGGGACCGGGGTAGACGAGCGCGCTCGGCTTGCCGTTCGAGACGAACCGTTCGACCGTGAACGAGTCGTCGGCGAGGAGGCCGAGCACGAGTTCGAGCGCCTCACGCAGGTCGCCGGGGCGGTCGGCGGTCGACGGCACGGCGAGCAGCCGCCGTGCCGTCACGAGGAGGGAGTCCAGATCCACCGCCTCATCGTCCCCCGCCCCGGCGCTTCCGTCACCCGTCACGGGCGGAGGAAGCACATGATGACGAACCTGGTCACGTGCGAAAGGAACCACACGCGAACGAACCATGCGCGAACAGGTCACGGGCAGGCGAATCCACCACGAACGGACGAATCACACGATTGACTCCGTCACGGTGGACGAACCGCACGATGGTGAACTCGGTCGCGTGTGGACGGGCCACGGGCGGGTGAATCCGTCACGCGTGGGCGAGGACGAGGGTGAAGTCCCCCGTCGGGTCGGTGTAGGTCCGGCTCGGGGTGAATCCGGCCGCGACCAGTTCCCGGCGCAGGCCCTCCTGACGGAACTTGGCGCTGATCTCGGTACGGGTCTCCTCTCCCGCCTCGAAGGAGACCGACAGGTCGAGGGCGGCGATCCGCACGGTCATGGCGCGGCTCGCGCGCAGCCGCATCTCGATCCAGTCGTTGCGCTGGTCGTACAGCGCGACGTGTTCGAAGGCGTCCGGCTCGAAGTCGGCGTCGAGCCGGTGGTTGAGCACGTGCAGGACGTTCCTGTTGAAGGCCGCCGTCACCCCGGCCACGTCGTCGTAGGCCGCGACCAGCCGCCCGGTGTCCTTCACCAGGTCGGCCCCCAGCAGGAAGGAGTCGCCGGGGGAGAGGGTGGCGCGCAGCTCCTTGAGGAACACGGCCCTGGCCTCGGGGTCGAGGTTGCCGATGGTGCCGCCGAGGAAGGCCACCATCCGCCGTCCCCGCTTGGGCAACAGCGCCAGGTGGCGTTCGAAGTCGGCGCAGACCGCGTGCACCGCCATCCCCGGGTAGCGGGCGGCGAGGCGCCGCGCGGCGTCGCCGAGGGTGACGGCGTCCACGTCGACCGGGGTGTAGGCGCGCAGCGTCCCGGCCGAGGCCAGGGCGTCGAGCAGCAGCACGGTCTTCTCGCTGGTCCCCGAGCCCAGTTCGACCAGCGTGTCCGCCCCGCTGTCGGCGGCGATGTCGGTCGAGTGCCTGCGCAGGATGGACAGCTCCCTGCGGGTCGGGTAGTACTCGGGCAGCCGGGTGATCTGGGAGAACAGCTCACTGCCCGTCTCGTCGTAGAACCACTTGGGCGGCAGCCACTTGGGGTCGGACGTCAGCCCGGCGCGGACGTCGTGCTCAAGGGCCTGGCTGAGGTAGTCGTCACCGAGATGGTTGGTCAGGCGTACGTCGGACTGGCTGACGGGCATGATGACTCCTTGGATGTCGCAGGTCACAGCGGCTGGACGCGCACGCCGTCGATGGACGCGAGGACCAGACTCCGATCCGGTACGGCCTGCCAGCCGGACCGGTCGTCGAGCGGTTCACTCGCCACGAGCACGCCGTCTTCGAGGTTGAGGAAGAGCGTGTCCCCCCAGGTGGTCGCGGCGAGGGAGGAGCCGTCGCAGGCGAGGAGGTTCAGCCGCCCGGCGGGGTCCTTGGCCCCGGCGGTGACGACGACCTCGGACAGGGCGTCGCCGAGGGTGAGGCCGGCGCGGCGCCGTACGAAGACGGCGGCGGCGACCCAGGCGGCGTCGCAGGTGCTCTCCGCTCCCGCGTCGCCCGCCAGCTCCCTGACGGGGCCTCGGGCGACGCGGCCGTTGTGGCTGAGCAGCCACGCCCCGTCGGCGAAGGGCGCGGTGGCGCTCTCCTCGATCGGCATGCCCTCGCTGGCCGACCGTACGGCCGCCAGCAGGCAGCTTGAGCGGGCGATCTCGGCCAGGGCGGGCAGGTTGGCGTCGGCCCACATGGGGACCGAACGGCGGTAGCGGACCGGTTCCGCGCGGCCGGCGTCGTACCAGCCGATGCCGAAGCCGTCGGCGTTGATGAGGCCGTGGCGTTGCATGCGCGGGGCGTAGGACTGCCGCAGCAGGCCGTGCTCCGGTTCACTGACCAGTGAGGCGACGGACCGGGGAGCGCCGAGCCAGGCGGCGTGGCGGCACATCTATCGGTGCTCCAGACGCTCGGCGGACACGGACCGGGCACAGCGGAAGCCCGTGAAGATCTGCCTGCGGATGGGGTGGTCCCAGTTCCTGAACGTCGTGCGGACCGCGGCCGGGTCGGCCGCCCACGAGCCGCCGCGCAGCACCCGGTAGTCGCCGCCGAAGAAGACCTCGCTGTACTCGCGGTAGGGGAAGCTGCGGAAGCCCGGGTAGGGCAGGAACTCCGAGGAGGTCCACTCCCACACGTCCCCGATCATCTGCTCGACGCCGTAGAAGCTCGCCCCGGCGGGGTAGGCGCCGAGGGGGGCGGGACGTGCCGCGCGGTGCCCGAGGTTGGCCAGCCCGGGGTCCGGGTCGTCGTCCCCCCACGGGTACTTCCTGGCCCGTTCGGCCTCCGGGTTCCAGCCGCAGGCCTTCTCCCACTCGGCCTCGGTCGGCAGCCGTTTGCCCGCCCAGCGGGCGTAGGCGTCGGCCTCGTGCCAGCTCACGTGCTGTACGGGTTCGTCCATGGGCACCGGTTCCGGCCTGCCGAACCGGGTCCGCCACCAGGTGTCGCCGTCCCTGGTCCAGAACAGCGGGGCGAAGGCGCCCGTCTCCCGCCGCCAGGCCCACCCCTGGGGGTTCCACCAGCGCGGGTCGTCGTAGCCGCCGTCCTCGACGAAGTCGGCGTAGGCGCGGTTGCCGACCGGCAGCCGGTCGATCCAGTAGGCGGGCAGGTCGACCCGGTGCGCGGAACGCTCGTTGTCGTAGGCCCACGGCAACGTGTCCGTCCCCATCGTGAACGGCCCGGCGGGCACGAACACCTCCTCGGGGCCGTACCGCTTGCCGGACGGCAGCTCGCCGTCGCGGATCAGGCCCGCGGTCCCGGAGAGCTGCCAGGTGGCGAGCATGGTCTCGTCGTGCTGGTGCTCGTGCTGGATCACCAGGCCGAAGACGAAGGCGTCCCGGTGCAGCGGGTCGGGGCTCTCCGGGTCGAGCCGGTCGAGGACGTCGAGCACCCGTCCCCGTACCCCCTCGATGTAGCGCCGCGCCTCGGCGGGTCCCAGGATGGGCAGGCTCGGTCGGTTCTTCCTGGGGTGTTTGAACGCGTCGTACAGGTCGTCGATCTCGGGGCGCAGCGGGGTGATGCCCCCGGCCTCCCGCAGCACCCACAGCTCCTCGTAGTTGCCGACGTGCGCCAGGTCCCACACCAGCGGCGACATCAGCGGTGAGTGCTGCCTGACCAGCAGGTCGTCCTCGGCGTCGGTGTAGGCCAGCGACCGGCCGCGCACCGCGGTCAGTTCGGCGGCGATGCGCTCCTTGAAGTCGTTCATGCCTGTCCTTCCTCGGTCAACCAGGCCGACAGGCGCGGTCCCGGTTCTGCGGCCATGTCCAGCAGGTCGAGGGCGGGGGGCCGCCCGGTCGTCACGTGGCGGTCGGTGTAGGCGGCCACCTGAGCGGCCAGCGCGCCGTCCACACCGAGCCTGGGCAGCGCCTCGCAGGCGGCGCGGAAGCACTCCTCGGCCGCCTGGCGCAGCCGGGGGTCGGTGAGGCCGCAGCGGGCCGCCTCACGCCACATCCCCGCGTACGGCTCCGCCGCCGCCAGCGCCGTGTCGGCCGCCCGGTCGTCCATCACCAGGGCGTGGGTGACGGCCACGCACACCGGCCAGTTCGCCGGGTGCTGGGCGTCGAGGTAGCGGATCTCCAGCCAGCCGCGGGGCCGTACCGGAGGGAAGATCGTCGTGGCGTGGTAGGCCAGGTCGGCCAGGGTCGGCGGGGGAACGGGCGCGTCGAGCCAGTCGCGGAAGGTCGAGCCGTCGCGGATCGTGCGGTAGTGGTCGTCGTCCTCGCGCACCAGCATCAGCCGGGCGTCGAGGAGATAGGCGGCCCAGTCGGCGACGGGGTCGCCGGTGGCCTGGACGGGGGCGGTCCTGGTGCGGTCGAGGTTCTCCCACACCTCCTGACGGCCGGACATCCATCCGCACGGCCGTCCCTCGCGCAGCGAGGAGTTGGCGAAGGCGGCCAGGAGGACGGGGCCGAGCCGGTGGGCGCGTTCCCAGCGCGCCGAGGGTCTGTCGCCCAGGTCGAGGTTGACCTGGATCGACGCGGTCGAGCACATCATCAACGCCCCGTACGGCAGGCCGAGGAACTCGGCCATCGCGTCGTAGCGGGGCAGGTGTAACTGCCGTCTGGCGGGCCGTACGGGGTCGAGACCGACCCCGGCCAGGGCCAGACCGGTCCTGTTCAGCGCCCGGCGGGTCGCGTCGACGTCGGCGCGCATCCGGGCGATCGCCTCGGGCAGCGGGCCCGCGGGTCCCGACAGTTCGAGCTGCCCGCCGGGCTCGAACGTCACCCGGCTTCCGCCGTCCATCGACGGCACAACGTCGGCTGTCCTGTCCAGTGGAACCTGGTCGTCGGTGGCCGTACGGTCGAAGACCAGGAACTCCAGCTCGACCCCCACCTCGTCCCCGGCGGCGCCGAGGAAGCAGTCCTGCGCGAAGGCCTCCACATCGGAGGCATTCCGGATCGGCGTGTCCTCGGCCACAAGACTGGCCATCGTCCCCCCTTTTCGCCTGATGTGTACGGTCTATAGACCCGTGAGGCGTGCAGGCGTTACAGGGGGACTTTCGGGGTGTGTGTAACGGTTCGACGGCCCCGGGGGACTGTCCCGTATGGAACGGGGGGCTGCGATGAGACGGGCGAGCCTGGGCTGCCGGGAGGCCGGGGGCCTCGTCACGGCCTATCTGGAGGAGGCCCTGCCCGCCGGGACGCGGCGGCGCTTCGAGGAGCACCTGGCCGGATGCGCTCTGTGCCCGGACCTTCTTGAGCGGGTCCGGGTGACGGTCGAGGTGCTGCGGGCCTTCGGCGGGGAGGACATCCCGCAGGAGGTGCTCACCCGGTTGTGCGACGTCTTCGGCCCACCCGAAGGCCCGTCGCAGGGCCCGTCGCGGGGGCGGCTCTTCCCGGTGCCGTCCTCAGGAGCTCCGCGGCTCCTCGACCCTGGAGTCCCGCCGGTCGCGGAAGGCGGCCAGTAGCCGCTCACGCGCCTGACCTGGCAGCGGCTCGGGTCGCAGGGCGCCCAGAGCGGTGACCGTCACGCGGAACTGGTGCAGGTAGTGTCCGCAACACTCGCAGGCGGCGAGGTGCTCCTCGAACACGTGCCGGGTGGACTCGTCGAGGCCGCCCTCCAGGTAGGAGGTGACGAGCTCGACCCACTCGTCGCAACTGAACCGCTTCACGACGTGAAACGCCTTACCGTCTCTGAACCGAACCGATTTCACTACGCCGACCGCCTCGCCGTCTCGAAATAATCCTCCAGGCGTCCGCGCACCGCCACGCGGGCGCGGTGCAGCAGAACCCGCTGGTTGGCCGCGGAGATCTCCAGGATCTCGCAGACCTCCTCCGAGGTGCACCCCTCGACGTCGCGAAGTGTGATGACGGCGCGCTGTCGTGGGGGAAGCTCAGCCAGGGCCGCCGCGATCAGGTCGCGCACCTCGGCGGCCAGCACCTCGCCCTCGGGGGTGGACCAGGCCGAGGGGACGTTCTTCCAGTGCCCGGGGAACGGGTCGTCGGGCCCCTGGAAGAGCGACCGGTCGGCGACCGGCTCCTCCCGATGTTCGAAGGCGCTGCTCCACGGTACCGTGCGGTTCTCGCGCAGCCCCCGTTTCCTGGCGGTGTTGACCAGGATGCGGTAGACCCAGGTCTTCACGGAGGAGCGACCCTCGAAGCCGTCGATGCCCCTGATCACCGCCAGCCAGGTGTCCTGCACGACCTCCTCCGCGGAGTCGTTGGTCGACACGTGGGAGCGGGCGAGCCAGAGCATGCCCCTCGACCAGGTGTCCAGCAGGGCCGCGAACATCGCCTCGTCCCCGGCGCGCAGCGCCGCGACGACGACGTCATCCGGGGGGAGCCTGCTGCCCGTGAAGGACTCCACGATCGCCTCCTTGCGGTCGGGCGTCTGGGACGCCGCTCTCGTGCCCGTGGACACGAGAAGGTGCCTGGACCGTCCGGCGCCCCCGAGGCGCCACCGACTGCGAGGATGAGGGTTCCCGTCCACGGCCGGTCCGATACCTCCCCGCGGGGGCCGCGGGGGAGCGCCGGAGGAACGCGCAAGAAGGCACCGAAGAGGGTGCGGTCCAGGCTGTACGGTTCCCCGGCGCGCCCAGGTGTTACACCGTTATTTCGGGACGTTCCTGAAATTTCCCGTCCGTTGGTGAAACGTTCTCAGGATTCGGGGAGCCGCAGCATGCGGTCGACCAACTGGTGGAGGTGGGCCCGCAGGCGGGGCGTCGTCCTGGGGTTGTCCGGATCGGGCGGATCGGGCGGGGCCAGGGCCTCGCCGTGCAGGAAGCCGTACATGCTCCAGGCCAGCGTCCGCACCAGCAGGTCCAGGTCGGTGTCCCCCTCGATGAGCCCGTCCCTGACGGCGGCGCGCAGCGCGTCCCGGGTGAGGTTGATGATCGGGATGGCGTACCGCTGTTCCAGGTCGGGGATGTCGGCGGCGTCGCCGAGCCAGCGGTGCATCCACAGCGCCGGGATCTGCGGGTTGGACAGGCACAGCTCCAGGTAGTCGTCCACGAGGGCGTGCATGGCCCCGGCGACCCCGGCGGCGTCGCGGGCGGGCAACGACGCCAGCGCCCCCTCGACGACGCTCCGCTGGGCCCGGCTCGTCCGCTCGATGACGGCGAGGTAGAGCGCGCGTTTGTCGCCGAACGTCTCGTGCAGCCATTCGAGGTCGAAGCCCATGGCCTCTGCCAGTCCCTGCAGGGTGGTGCCGTCATACCCGAACGCGGCGAAAAGCCGGGTCGCGAACTCTATGACCGCCTCGCTCTGCTGCTCATCCGCAGAAGTCATGGTTCGATTCAAGTCGTTGTCGCAGGTGGACGTAGCTAAGCGCCGGTTTTGGGGTGGTCAAACCTGTGTGCGCAATGGTCAGGCGTCCCACCGGTCCCGGGGCGGACGACGCCGGGTGAAAAAATACTGCATCGAACGCTTATCTTCATGGGTTGCAATTTTTCTCTCAGTGAGGTTTTGTGGAGGCGAACATGCGCGTCCCACTTCGAAGGAGCACGCTGTGCACAAAGCCGATCTCGGCCCCGTGACCCTCTCCGTGGCTCGTCACGACACCTTCGATCCACCTCCTGAGCTGGCTGTCTGGCGCCAGGAGGCCCCGATCCGCCGCATGACCTACGCCGACGGCCACATCGGCTGGCTGGCGACGAGCCACTCGGCCGTCCGCGCGATCCTGGCCGACAACCGCTTCAGCAGCCGGGTCGAGGCCCAGCACCCGGCGCTGCCGCACATGGTCGAACAGCGGCAGCTTCCGATGCCCGCCGGTTTCTTCCTGCGGATGGACCCGCCGGACCACACCCGCCTGCGGCGGCTGCTGACCGGCCAGTTCACCGTGCGCAGGATGCGGCAGCTCGAACCGAGGATCGAGAAGATCGTCGCCGCGCGGCTGGACGAGATGGAGCGTCAGGGGGCGCCCGCCGACCTGGTGAGCGCGTTCGCGCTGCCCATCCCCTCGCTGGTGATCTGCGAGCTGCTCGGTGTCCCCTACACCGACCACGACCGCTTCCAGCACGACTCTGCGGTGATCGTCAGCCGGGAGGAGTCGAAGGAGAGCAAGCTGGCGGCGGTGACCGACCTGCTGACCTTCCTGCACGAACTGGTGCTCAGCAAGCGCGCGAAGCCGACCGACGACCTGCTCGGCGGCCTGGCGGAGAGCGACGAGCTGACGGACGACGAGATCACCGGGATCGCCCTGCTCCTGCTGGTCGCCGGGCACGAGACGACGGCGAACATGATCGCGCTCGGTACCTACACGCTGCTGTGCAACCCCCCGCAGCTGGCGGCGCTGCGTGCCGACCCCTCCCTGGCGGCGGGGGCCGCCGAGGAACTGCTGCGCTATCTGAGCATCATCGACTTCACGGTCAGGGGCGCCGTCGAGGACGTGGAGATCGAGGGGCAGACGATCAGGGCCGGTGAGACGGTGACGGTCTCGCTGCCCGCAGCCAACCGCGACCCCGAGCGCTTCGAGCGGCCGGACGACTTCGACGTCTTCCGGCAGTCGGGCGGACACCTGTCCTTCGGCCACGGCATCCACCAGTGCCTGGGCCAGCAGCTCGCCCGCAACGAGATGCGCATCGCCATCCCGGCCCTGCTCGAACGGCTGCCCGGCCTGCGCCTCGCCGTACCGGCCGAGGAGGTGCCGATGCGCTCCGACATGGCCATCTACGGCGTGCACCGGCTGCCGGTCGCCTGGTAGAAACCGAATGACCCCATAGATAACCCCATATGGGGTTATCTATGGGCTATAAAGGCTGTGAACAGTTCGGAGAACCGAAGGGACCGTGCGGTGGGGCGTGTGCTGCTGCTGGCGACCGGCGACACCATCGCCTACTCGACCGATCCCCGCAGCCCAGGGGTGGCCTCGGGCGCGCGGCTCCTCGAAACACTGCCGCCCGGCACGCTCACGGCCGAGGTGGTGGCCGAGGACGTCCAGGCGGAGCCGAGCTGGGACATGTCCCCCTCGACCATGCTGCTGCTCGCCCGCAAGGCCCGGGAGGCCGTTCTCGACCGGGGCTTCGACGGTGTCGTGATCACCCACGGTCTCGACACCGTCGAGGAGACGGCCTTCCTCACCGACCTGCTCGCCGGGCGGGCCGCGCACCACGGCGCGATCGTCCTGACCGGCGCGACGCGACCCTTCGACGCCCTGTCGCCGGACGGCCCGCGCAACCTGGCCTCCTCCCTGGCCGCCGCGGCCGACCCGGCATTGTGCGGCGTGGGCGCCGTCGTGTGCGTCAACGACGAACTGCACGCCGCCCGCTGGGTCACCATGACCGACGCGACGGGCGTGTGCGCCATGTCCTCAGCCCCCGAACCGGTGCTCGGCCACGTGCACGGGGGACGGGCCGTGATCTCCACGCTCCCACCGGGCAGGCCGCCGACGGTCGCGGGCGACCCGGAGACGGACGTCGCCCTGGTCAAGACCTACCCGGGCATGGACACCGCGGCGCTCACCGCCCTCGTGGACGCGGGCGTCAGGGGCGTCGTGATCGAGGGAACCGGTGCGGGGAACATACCGGTCAGTTTGCTCACCGCGATCGACGAGCTGACCGGGTGGGGCATCCCGGTGGTCGTCACCTCCCGCGCCCGCACCCGCAGGGCGCCCCTCGACGAACTGGGCCTGGGCGCCGTCCTGGCCGCCAAGGTGGGCGCGGTCGGCGCGTACGGCCTCAGCCCGGCCAAGGCGCGCGTCGCGCTGATGGTCGCCCTCGGAACGGGCGGCGTCGACGCGGTGCGCGACTGGTTCGCCAGACTTTGAGCAGGGAAACTTAGATGTGGAGTGAAATGTCCACATCCTAGGGTTCGGGTATGGAACAGACCGCTGGTTCGGGTACGGGGCAAATCACTACATCGGACGACCGGATCGACCGCCGGGCACTGGCCGCGGCGGGGGTCACCGTACTGCTGTGGGCCTCCGCCTTCGTCGCCATCCGCGACGCCGCCCAGTACTTCGGCCCCGGAGCCCTGGCCCTCGGTCGCCTGCTCGCGGGCTCGGCCGTACTCCTCGTCATCTGGCTTGCGCGCGGCGGGGGACTGCCGTCCCGGGGTGCCTGGCCCGGCATCCTGGGCTCGGGCGTGCTGTGGTTCGGCCTCTACATGGTCGCCCTGAACTGGGGCGAGCACGAGGTGGACGCCGGAACCGCGGCCATGCTCGTCAACATCGGCCCCATCCTGATCGCGCTCCTCGGCGGCTGGATGCTGCGGGAGGGCTTCCCGCGCCGTCTGCTGGCCGGGATGGCGGTCTCCTTCGCGGGGGCCGCCGTGGTCGGGGTCTCCATGTCGGGCGCGGGCCGCGCCTCGATCCTGGGCGTCCTGCTGTGCCTGCTCGCCGCCGTGACGTACGCCGCCGGGGTGGTCTGCCAGAAACCCGCCCTCAGGCACGGCTCCGCCATTCAGGTCACCACCTTCGGCTGCCTCGTCGGCACCGTGGTCTGCCTGCCGTTCGCCGGGCAGCTGGTCGAGCAGGTCGCCGCCGCCCCACTGGCCGCCACGCTGAACGTCGTCTACCTGGGCGTCTTCCCGACGGCCCTGGCCTTCACCACCTGGGCCTACGCGCTGGCCCGCACCACCGCGGGGAAGATGGGCGCGACCACCTACATCGTTCCCGCCCTGGTGGTCCTGATGGCCTGGGCGGTGCTCGGCGAGGTACCCGGCTGGCTGACCCTGGCCGGCGGCCTGCTGTGCCTGGCGGGCGTCGCCGTCTCCCGCGGCGGCCCGCGTGCCACCACCCCGTCCTCGGTGCGGGCGGTACGGTCCCGGTAACGTGTCAGCCCGTTGCGTGATCCACGGGGACGGGGGGCGCACCCGCCCCGGGTGACTCGGGAGGCGCGGATGCGAGACCAGACGATCGGTGACTTTCTGCGGAGCCTGGCGGCCCGGGTACCCGCCCCCGGCGGGGGAGCCAGTGCGGCCCTGCACGCCGCGCAGGCCGCCGCGCTGCTGGGCATGGTCGCCCGCTACAGCGACGGCCCCAAGCAGGCCGGGCACGAGCGGCTGATCGGGCGGATCCTGACGGAGGCCGACACGCTGCGGGAACGCGCGCTCGAACTCGCCGAGGAGGACGCGGCGGCGTTCACCGCGGTCACCGACGCCTACCGGCTGCCGAAGGAGACCGACCAGGAGCGTACGGCCCGCTCGGCGGCGATCGCCGGAGCGCTGGCCGCCGCGGCCGGGCCACCCGCGGAGACCGTGGACGTCGCGCGCCGCCTGGTCGAGCTGGCCGGGGAACTGCTGCCCGTCGGCAACCGCAACGTCATCACCGACGTGGCCGCAGCCGCCGAGGCGGCCAGGGCCGCCGCGACCACGGCCAGGGTCAACGTCGAGATCAACCTCGGGGGCATCCGGGACGAGGCGGTCCGCGCCGAACTGGCCGGAAGGGTCGCCGGGGTCGACGCCCTGGCCGCCGACGCCGACCGGGTGACCGCGACCGTCCGCGAGGAGATCAGCCGATGAGTACCGAGGGTCTGTCGGGTGCGGGGAGTTCGGCGGGTTCGGCGCGGGAGCTGTCCGGGCGGGGGCTCGCCACGGCGATCCGGACCGACGCGACGGAGCGGGCGGCGGCCCTCGCCGCCCGGGGACGCCCGGCGCGCCTGGCCGTCGTCACGGCCACCGACGACGAGGCCAGCGCCTGGTACGTGCGCTCCATCGTGAACGCCGCACGCAAGGTGGGCATCGAGTGCGAGGTCGCCGATCTCGGTCCGAGGGCCGGGGCGGGCGAGATCCGCGACCGTCTTGAGGCGCTGAGCGCCGACGAGTGGGTGAGCGGGATCATCCTGCAGACCCCGCTGCCGAAGGGGACGAAACTGGAGGACCTGGCCTCGGCCATCGTCCCCGCCAAGGACGTCGACGGCGCCAACCCGCTCTCCCTCGGCCGCCTGGCCGCCGGACTGCCCGCCTTCGCACCCGCGACCGCCGAGGCGGTGGTCAGGCTCCTCGACCACCACGGCGTCCCGCTCGCGGGCAGGCACGCGGTCGTGGTCGGCCGCTCGACGGTGGTCGGCAAGCCCGCCGCCCACCTGCTGCTCGACCGCGACGCCACGGTGACCGTGTGCCACTCGCGGACCGCCGACCTGGCCGCGGTCACCTCGGCGGCCGACGTCCTGGTCGCGGCCGTCGGCCGGATCGGGCTCGTCACCCCCGACCACGTACGGCCCGGCGCGGTGGTCGTGGACGTGGGCACGAACCAGACCGAGGACGGCGGCCTCGCGGGCGACGTCGACCCCGCCGTGGCGACCAGGGCCTCGGCGCTGACACCCGTGCCGGGAGGCGTGGGACCGGTGACCACCGCCCTCCTGCTGGCCCACACGGTCCAGGCCGCGGAGACGCTGACCGAAGGCCGGTGACTCCTTCGGCCCTCACACCAGGCGACGGCCGTCGACGCGCGTGCCGCCGTCCAGACCGGAACCGGGTGACGATCCCGGGCCCGGTGGAATGGGCCGGCTCCGCGCCCGTCAGTACCGCGATTGGTTTTGTCCAGGTGGCGAATCGGGGTTCCAGACAATCCGTCGGCCGCTGACACTGGCCCCTGCCTGCCGTTATCCGCTCGGCGGGCCGACCTTTCCAGGCGGCCGACAGGAGACATCCTGATGAGAAAACCAACCATCGTGGACGCGCCGACGACGGGCGCCGCGGCCGTGAACGTCGAATCCGGAATCCGGTCGGGGCGCAGGTCCTTCGGTGCCGGGCCTTTCCGCGTCGCGTTCGTCACCCTCGTGGCGGGAGTACTCGCGCTCACGGTCACGCAGGGCACCGCACTGGCCGGAGACAACCTGGCTGATTGCCTTTCCGGGCAGGTCTGCCTCTATGAGGGCAGCCTGGCGGACAACGACATGGTCGACTCGTCCTACGGCACGCTGAGCCACTACGGATTGAAAGCGAACACGTCCTACTACGTCGTCAACAACGGAAACGCGAAGCGCGGACTCGACCACTACTACTTCGAACACGCGGGGAAGACCAAGTGCCTGCACTTCAACGTGGGGACGACCCTCAACCAGGGGTCGTGGGTGTATTTGCGCTCATCCCTCTACCAAATCCTGTCCGACCAGCGGTGGGGCGGCGAATGCCCCTAGATCTGCCGGTCTCCTCGCAGGGCGGAAGCGACCGGACGCAGGGCGGTCCGGCGTGGCGGTCGTGACCGTCTGTGTTCCCTGAGCGGTGGTGCGGGCGGGGTTCACCAGGGCGGTGGACTCCGCCCGCACCGTCAGGATCCTCATGGCGCGTGAACGGTGCGTGAGACGAGACGCCCGGCGCGCGGCGCGGCCGAACCGCTGACCACCCGATGTCCCGCCGGAGCCGCTCGCGTTCTTCGCCGGGATGAGCCCGTACGGCCGGTGGGTCATGAGGCCGTACGGGTTCGCAGGAGGTCGAGGATCTCGGCCTGGCCGGTGCCCGTGCGTGACTCCGAGCGCGGGGCGCCGGTGGCGTCGCGCACCTCGACCACGAGCAACGCGTCCCCTCCCTCGGCCTCCTCCCGGCGGACGGTGATCCGCGCCCCGGGAGGGGCGTGTTCCGTGGCCCGCGCGAGGGCCTCGGCCTCGACGTCGTGCCCGGCGCGCAGTTCGGCGAGTTCGACCGGGCGCCGCCCCTGACCGTCGGGCAGCTCCGGATCGGCGCCGCCGTCGAGCAGCGCCCTGACGACGGCCGCCGCGCCGTACGTCACGGCACGGCAGAGGGCGGTGCCGCCCGCGGAGTCGCGGACGGCGGAATCGGCGCCCCGGGCGAGCAGGGCCTCGACGACGGCCAGGTGCCCACCGGCCACGGCCCAGTGCAGGGCCGTCATCGCGTTCTCCTCGGCGTGCTCCCGCTGGTCGGGGTCGGCGCCGCCGTCGAGCAGCGCGGTCACCGTCTCGGCGTGTCCCCAGGACGCGGCGGCGCACAGCGGGAGCCCCTCGTGCTCGCCCCCGCTCTCAAGGCCGGGGTCGGCTCCGGCCGCCAGGAGCCGCCGCGTGATGCCCGCGTCCCCGTGTACGGCGGCGCGGTAGAGGGCCGTGGAGCCGTACGGATCGGGTGTGTCCGGGGCCAGGCCGTCGTCGAGTAGCCGCCCGACCGTCTCGGCGTCCCCGGTCGCCGCGGCCGTCACCAGTCGCTCCCCTGTCATGCGGTTCATTGTGCGTGGCGAAGTGTCGGTGATCTATGGGTTTTCCCGGTGATGATCTCCATTTCTGACTGTGGCGATAATTCATGGTTAACCCATAGAGATAGTAGATTTATTGAGCCCCGCCCAGAGGTCGCCGATCATCGGTTCACGTCATCGGGAGGATCTTCGGATGCATGTCACGGCCCGCAGTGACTACGCCATACGCGCGATGCTGGTGATCGCGGCCCATGACCCGGCCTCGGTCACCGCGGAGACGCTGGCCCGGGCTCAGAAGATCCCGCCGAGCTTCCTGAGGGGTATCCTGACCGACCTGCGGCGGGCCAACCTCGTCTTCGCCCAGCGGGGCAACGAGGGCGGGTTCACGCTGGCCAGGAGGGCGGAGACCGTCTTCGTCGGCGACATCCTGCGGGCGGTCGGCGGCGGCTTCACCTCGGTGCGGGGCTTCTCGACGGCCGACGTCGTCTACTTCGGCGAGGCGGTGCCGCTGCGCGCTGTCTGGCTGGACGTCGAGGCCTCCATCGGGGCCGTGGTGGACAGCGTCAGCCTCGCCACCCTCCTGGAGTCCCAGGGAGCCGAGGTCCCGCGGCGGCAGACGGCCTGAGGGACGGATGCCGGGCGCGCCGTCACCGCGCTTTCCGTGCCGGGTTCCCTGACGGACCGGGGCGTGCCGGCAGTGCCGGAACCCGGCCCCGGACGTCGGCCGGGCCCTCTGAAGGTCCGGCCGGACCACGGCGGGTGGCCGGGTCCCCGGAGGGCGGTCGGGTCCCGGGCGCCGGCGGCCGGATCCCCTGGGGGCGGCCGGGCCCTCCGTGTCTCAGACGGGGATGGAGACCCCGAGGCCGCCCCGGGTCTGCGCGCCGTAGCGCTCCTTCTCCCTGGCGAGGTCGAGGGGCCTGATGTGGCTGCGGCCCCGCATCGTCTCCTCGGTGATCAGGTCGGCGGGCACGAGCCAGGACACCTCGAACTCGATCCCGTCGGGGTCCTTGGCGTACAGGGCCTTGGTGGTCGAGTGGTCGGAGGCGCCCACGAGGGAGTTCATCTCGGTGAGCTTGACCGCGATGCGCTCCAGCTCCTGGAGGGTGTCGACCTCCCAGGCGAGGTGGTAGAGCCCGACGGTCGTCCGCCCGGCGCCGGAGGGGCCCGCCTGGGCGCCGATCTCGAACAGGCCGAGGTCGTGGTCGTTGCTCGATCCGGGGGCCTGCAGGAACGCCGAGCCCTGGCCGCCCATGACGACCCGGAAGTCGAGGGCCTCCCGGTAGAAGGCGACGCTGCGCTCGACGTCGCGAACGAACAGGACGGCGTGGTTGAGTCGCTGGACCGGCATGTTTCCTCCCCGAGAAACTTTAACTCTCAAGTACACTATCCTCATATGCTTGAAAGTTCAAGTAAAGTGGGCCTCGTGACCAGATGGCTTGACGACGAAGAGCAACGCGCGTGGCGCGCTTTCATGGGGGCCTCGCAGCTCATCCACGAGGAACTGGACCGCCAGCTGCAACGCGACTCAAGTATGCCGCACACCTACTACATCATCCTGGTGAAGTTGTCCGAGGCGAAGGATCGCAGGATGCGGATGAGCGATCTGGCCACCGAACTCAACTCCTCGCAGAGCAGGCTCTCACACGCGGTGTCCCGTCTTGAGGAGAGGGGCTGGGTACGGCGCGTGCCCTGCGCCGCCGACCGTCGCGTCAGCTGGGCCGAGCTCACCGACGAGGGGTTCGCCGCGCTCACCGCCGCCGCCCCCGGCCACGTCGAGGCCGTACGGCGCGTGCTGTTCGACCGGGTCGACTCCGAGCAGGTCAAGCGGCTCATGGAGATCTGCTCCGCGGTGCTCGACGACCGGGGGTGAACCTCCTCGCCGGTCCGGCGACACGCCCGCCGTGCCGTACGGCCCGGCCCGGTCGAGGCGCTGGAAGGGGCGGGGAACAGAAGGAGAATCCAGCCGGGTCCGTCCCCGTCCCGGGGCCGTCCGTCGTACCGTTTCCCCCGACCGATCGGCTCAACAGGGGGATGCGGAGATGGCGGAGAGTTCTCTGAGGCGGGCGAACGGTGAGCACGAGGCGAACCGCGCGCTCTTCGGAACCGTCCACGAGGTGGCGGTCCGGTACGCGGGGGCCGACGTCTCCCAGGTGATCGCCGTCCTGCGCGGCAGGCTCGCCGGGGTGCCGGGAATGGACGACCACGGCATCCGCAGGATCGCGGAGGAGATCAGCGTCGGCCGGGACCCGTCCGGGCTGTAGACCAGGGTGGGCCGTCCCGCCTCCGCCCACAGGCGGCACGGGGCGGCCCTTTCCGTCCACAGGCCTGTGGATGACTTTCCCCAGCTGGTACGGGGTTTCCACAGGGCGTGCGGAGTGGTTGTCCACAGCCTGTGCACAACGAGCCGGGATCAGGGGCGGCTCAGGGTCGGATCAGGGGCGGCGCCGGATGTGTCAGGGGCCCCTTCCGGGACAGTCTTGGGGCATGCTCGCGTTGAGAAGGCTCTACCCGCTGGTCGCCTGCGCCGGAATCGCGGTGGCCGTCGGGTCCATGGTCGTGGGACAGGTCGTCGCGACCACCCACTCCGACCCGTTCGCCCTGACGATCGGCGAGTACGCCGCGGTCGAGGGCAACGGGACGACCGAGCTGGCCATGATCTCACTGGCGGTCGCCTCCCTCGCGCTGGTCGCGGGACTGCGGGCGGCCAGGGCCCCGCTGGGGACGGCGGTCGAACGCCTGCTCGCGGTGTGGAGCGGCGCCCTGACCGTCATGGCGTTCGTGCCCGCGGGCGTTCCCGGCTCGGCGGGAGCCCTGGACGACTGGATGCGGGACCAGGTGCACGGCTACGCCTCGGCGGTGGCGTTCGTCGCGCTGCCCGTCGCGGGCGCGCTGATGGTCACGCGCCTCGGGGAGGACGAGCGGTGGAAGGCGGTGGCCAGGCCGGTCGAGTGGCTGGCGCTGGCCTGCGGCTTCGGGCTGGTCGCGGTCACCTACGTGGCGCTCCCCGGCGACCGCGTCTTCATCGGGCTGGCCGAGTGGGTGCTGCTCGCCGCCGAGATCGCCCTGGTCGCGGTGCTCGCCGTACGGCTGGCGCACCTGAGCCGGGCCGGGAGGACCGCCCGCGCGTCCCAGGCCGCCCTCGGCTGACTTGTCACTTTGCTTTACTAATTCATGACATGTCACAAATAGGATACGAATACACAGGCTTGTCAGTGCTATCCTCGTCGGCGATCTAGAGGTCGTCCGGAGCCCCCCACTTCGGCGCTCCGGGACCGAACCGATGAGGTGACATGGCATCGAGCAGACCCATCAGGTTCAAGATCTCGGCACTCCTGGCGATCCCGATCATCTCGCTGCTCGCCCTGTGGGGATTCGCGGCCACCGTGACGGTCGGCGACTCGATGAGCCTGCTCACGGTCTCCACCCTGTACGACACGGTCGGCAAACCCGGTGACGAGCTGAACAACGCCCTGCAGCACGAACACCTGCTCTCGGCCGAGTACCTCGCCTCCCGCACGGACTCGGCCAGGTCGGCCCTGGCCGTACAGCGGAACATCACCAACCAGGCACGCCAGCGCTTCCGCGAGCGGACGAACACCGAGTCGGCCAAGTCCGCGATGACCCCCGACATGCGCATCCGGTTCAACGAGGTGATGACCCGGATCAACGCCCTCGACGGGACCCGCGTCAAGGTGGACGGCGGCAGGATCGGCCTCGTCGGCCTCTCCAGGGACTTCTCCCTGGTGCCCGACGCGCTGAACCGGCTGTCGAGCATCATGAGCCTCAACAACGACCTGCCGCTCTTCCAGCAGTCACGAAGCCTCGGCATGGTCAGCTACGCCAAGGACCTGATGAGCCGCGAGCGGGCGCTGGCCGCCGGGGTGCTGGGCCTGGGCCGCCCGATGTCGCCGAGTGAGCTGCAGCTGTTCAACCAGCTCGCCACCAACCGGGTCTTCCTTCTCGAACAGGCCCTGCCCGACCTGGAGCCGAGGCTGCGCCTGCCGTTCGCCGGGATGATGACCTCGACGATCTACACCAGGTACACCGGCTTCGAGGAGACCATCCAGGAGGGGGAGCTCATCCCCGCCACCGAGTGGCGCTCGGCGGGTGACGACCTGGAGGCCGTCTACGAGCGGGCGCTGACCGCCGTCACCCTCTCCCTGGCCGACCGGGCGGCCCCGTCCGCCGCGACGACGTTCACCAGGGCGGGAATCGCGGGCGCGCTCGGTCTCGTCGCCGTCGTCGCCTCGCTGCTGGTCTCCTACCGGGTCGGCAGCGGGCTCACCCGTGAGCTCGCCGGGGTGCGCAGGGCCGCCATGGAGGTGGCCGAGGTGCGCCTGCCCCGCGTCATGGAGAAGCTCCGCAGGGGCGAGCCGGTGGACGTCGGTGTCGAGGCGCCGCCGCTCGAACCGCTGGGCAGCACGGCGGAGGTCCACGACGTGGCCGCCGCCTTCGACAGCGTCCAGCAACGCGCCATGCAGTCGGCCGTCGACCAGGCCAAGCTGCGCGAGGGCGTCGCCCAGTCCTTCCGCAACCTCGCCAGGCGCAGCCAGTCCCTGCTGCAGCGTCAGCTCAAACTGCTCGACGGGATGCAGAAGCAGGCCGAGGACCCCGCCGCCCTGGAGAACCTCTTCCTGCTCGACCACCTGACCACCCGCATGCGTCGCCACGCCGAGGGCCTGGTCATCCTGTCCGGTGGGGCCTCCGGCCGTAAGTGGCGCTCCTCCGTCCTGATGGAGGACGTGCTGCGCGGCGCCGCCGCCCAGGTCGAGGACTACGCCCGGGTGCGGGTCTACCCCATGTCGGGCACCACCCTGATCGGCAGCGCGGTCGCGGACATGATGCACCTGTTCGCCGAGATCATCGAGAACGCCACCGTCTTCTCCCCTCCGGGAGGGGAGGTGTCGATCCGCGGTGAGCTGGTCGGCCGCGGGTTCGCGATCGAGATCGAGGACCGGGGCCTGGGCATGACCGCCGAGAAGCGGGCCTCCATCAACGAGCGCCTGGCCAGCCCGCCCGAGTTCGACCCGTCGGAGACCGACCGCCTCGGGTTCGCGGTCGTCGGCCTGCTCGCCGCCCGCTACGGGGTCAACGTGACGCTGAGGCCCTCGCCGTACGGCGGGACCGGGGTGGTCATCCTGCTTCCCGAGCACCTCCTGGGAGACCCGGAGCCCGTCGAGCCGGTCGTGCCGCTCAGGGCCGAGCACATGCCGCCGGTCGCCGCGCTGCCCCCGGTGTCCGCGGAGCCCCGGTTCACCGAACCGGTGCTGCCGGTCCCCGCGGACCTGTGGAAGTCGTCGGTACGGCGCGGCACCGGGCTGCCCCGCAGGGTCCGCCAGGCGAACCTCTCACCGGGCCTGCGCCAGGACGACCAGCGCCAGGAGAACGACCAGACCTCAGGCGCCACCGAGCGCTCGCCCGAGGAGGCTCGGGCGCTGCTGAACTCCTTCCAGTCGGGATGGCGGCGCGGACGCGCCGAGAGCGAGGACGGCGGTGCCGAATGATGAGCTGGGGTAGTGAACCGAGGATCGCACCGAGTGTGATCGTCACAGGGGAAGGGGTTTGAGCACGTGCCGGGTGAGCTTTATTGGCTTCTGGATGACTTCGTCACGAGTGTGGCGGACGTCTCCCACGCGCTGATCCTGTCGAACGACGGGTTGATGATGGCCTCCTCCCGAGGTCTGAGCAAGGAGGACGCCGACCACCTGTCGGCCGTCGCCTCCGGCTTCCAGAGCCTCGCCAAGGGGACAAGCATGCAGTTCGGCGGCGGCGCCGTACGGCAGACCATGGTGGAGATGGACTCGGCGTTCCTCTTCGTCACCTCGGCGGGCCAGGGCAGCTGTCTCGCCGTCATGACCAGCGGCGCCGCGGACGTGGGCCTCATCGCCTACGAGATGGCCCGCCTCGTGACCCGTGTCGGCCAGCATCTGGCCACCGCACCCCGGGTGGCGGGCCAATGAGCGACGACGTCGAGTGGGTCGACGAGGAGGCTGGGCCCGTCGTCCGTCCCTACGCGCTGACCGGCGGCCGGACCGCGACCTCGACGTCCTCGTCCGCGTTCGACCTGCTGTCCATGGTGGTCGCCAACGGCTCGGTGATCTCCGCGGGCTCACACCTGGGCTCGGAGCACCGGCGGTTGCTCGGCCTGATGAAGCGCACCAGGCCCATCGTCGAGGTCGCCTCTGAGTCGGGCCTGCCGATCGGCGTGATCAAGGTCCTCCTCGGCGACCTGCTCGACCAGGGGTTGATCCTCGTGCGCTCCCCGCTTCCCGCCAACACCTCTCCCGCGGAGGGGCTGCTGCGAGAGGTGATCAGCGGCCTGCGGGCCTTGTAACGTCCTTCCCGTACGGCCCGGCGGGGGTGGGGTGGCCGGCCGTACGATCCAGGACGACTTCGGAGGCCCCGTGCACCGTCGGAGGGCACGGGGAAAGCTCCTCCCGGCTTCTCAGGTCTTTTCGGGCTACGCCCTGAACGCGCAGACCAGGAAGAACAGTACGGCGATCACGCCGAACAGGGCGGTCAGCCCTATCCCGTCGATACAGATGGTCAGCACCAGGACGACCACGGCGAGGGCCGCGTTCAGGAGATAACGTGCCCTGAGTGCCAAGCTTCCTCCGGTCACAGTCCGCTTCCTCGAAGAGACGACTCTTGGAGAACGCGACGGCCTCAGCCCCGGGTTCCCGCCTCCTCGGGTGACCTGACGCCCTTCGCGAAACCGCCACGGTGGGCGCGGTAGGCCAGGTAACCGGCGACCAGCAGGTCGTACAGCACGCAGGCCGTCGGAAGGTCGGTCAGCGGCGGCTCAAGATGACGGGGCACCACGACGTCCCACACCGGGTGCAGCACCCAGGCGGCCACCAGGAACCACGGCGACCGGAACACCCCCAGCAGGGCCAGTGCCACCACCACCCCGGACGCCGCGTACTCCACCCCGCCGCCGGCCAGGTAGGTCGGCGCGAGAATCCCCACGGTGACGGCGCTCCAGGCCGCCAGTTCGGTCCTGCCGGGCAACCGGCACAGCGCCAGGACGAGCACCACCCCCAACGGCGCCGCCGCCACGACCAGCAGCCCGGCCCGCGCCACGGCCCCGATGGCGTACGACATCGCCACCATGACCACCACGACGTAGAGCGCCCACCCGGCCTTCACCCACACCCGCCCGCCCATGCTCGGCCCTCCTGCCTTTACCTCAGGAGTCGTCGGCGACCGGGCCGGAGTTCCGGGAAGGTCTCACGCGTTTGGCCGGGTGCGCCGTACGCGGGCCGTACGGCCCTGAAAGGCCGGGCAGAATGATTCGCGGAGGAGGCTGAATCCGTGACGGCAGACGACCTGTATCAATTGCTCCGCTCGTACGATCCCAGTGACGTTTCGATGCAGCAGTTCCACGCCGTCTGGGTGGAGTCCATCCCTGTCGAGGAAGCGGTCGTCATTTTGAACGGCGATCCGGCCTCCGGGACGCGGGACGGTTTTCTCGGGTGGGGGACGGGTTCCGACGGAGGAGGCGAAGAGGCGGCAGGTCTGCTGGCAGGGCAGGTCGGTGACTGGATTCTGGTCATCGGTGACCACCGTTCCACGGAGGATGAAGCGCTGCTCGCGCTGTCACGATGTGGCAGGCGCGCTCTGGCCATCCGCTGGGATCTTCATGGTGAGAGCACCTTGGAATACGCCGAAGATGGGAAGCTGATCACGGTCATTGACATCTTCGACACCGGCGAACGGTCCGGCACCGATCCGAACGCCCTCGACCCGTACCTCTACGGTCTCCGTTTCAACATCGACGACGACATCCCAGGAGAACCCGCCGTCGAGCCCGGTGAAAGCCTCACATCCGCCCTGACCGCGATCGGCCGAATGGTCGGCCACCGCATCGACAGAGAATGGCTGGAGGCCACACACACCACGTATGTCGTGCCGGCCGGCGACCCTGATTGACGGCCCCCTGGAGGGTTCCCCGACCCACCGGACGTCGGCCCCGCCGTACTGGTGACCGTCCTGGCGATGGCCCTGAACGCCTTCCTCCTGTACACCCTGGCCTGGAGAGAACCCACCACCCCCTTCTTCGCCCCCGGCTGGTGACCGTCCACAAGGTGGGGAGTTGTGGACCCTTCAGGGTGATGAGTGACACCGGAGTACTGCAAGAACGCGGGCCGGTCGCCGCGTTGCGAACCCTTCAGGGTGATGAGCGACTCCACCACCGTGAACGCCGCTGGAACCGCCAGGTGTGGCGAACCCTTCCGGGCGATGAGCGACCCGAGGGTAAAGTCCCAGGTCGGGCCGGACGCTGTGGAAGTGGGGTGCGCGATTTCTGCAGCAGTCCGGCGGTAGTGCAGCGGTGCAGGTCAGAGCGTTGATCATTTTTGAGATCCGACTTGGTTCGAGAACAGTCTCCTCCTCGTACCGATAGCGGCCATAGTGTGATCCGCGCCTCGCGGGGGTGTACCTGATGACCCCACTGTGCCATGTGACACGAAGAAAGATCACCTTTTCGCGGTACGTCTGGGCAGCCGGGTTAACGGTCGAGGAGACGAGGCGTCGCGGGCTGTGGGGAAGGCCGCGAGCGATGTCCTCTGGAGGGCTTTCCTTGTTTCCTCGACAGTTGCGTATTGCTCCCGGGAAGCACCTGTGTGAATCGGGTTTCCTGGGCCAGGATCGAGACCATGCGGCTCCTTATCCTCGGCGGAACGAAGTTCCTGGGGCGTGTGCTCGTGGAGCAGGCCCTGCGGCGTGGTCATGAGGTGACCACGTTCAACCGTGGCCGTTCCGGTGATGACGTGCCCGGCGCCACCATGATTCGCGGAGACCGGACCAACCCTCAGGACCTGATGGCGCTCGCTGACGCGGGTCCGTGGGACGCGGTGATCGACCCCAGCGGCATGACCCCGGCCATGGTGGAGGACACCACCCGCGCTCTGGCCGATGTCGTCGGCTGGTACGTGTTCGTCTCCACCGTGAACGTCTACAAGGGCTGGCCCACCACTCCGCTGACGGACGCCTCGCCGCTGCGGAAGTACACCTCCGAGGGCCCGGAGGGGGAGAGCGGGCCTGACGCCTACGGGCGCGAGAAGGTCGGTTGCGAGCAGGCTGTCACCGCTGTTTTCGGTGAGCGCGCCACTGTCTTGCGGCCGAGTGTCATTCTCGGTCCGCATGAGTATGTGGGTCGTTTGCCGTGGTGGCTGTCGCGTATCCGCGCAGGGGGCCGGGTGCTGGCCCCGGGCACGGCCACGTGGAAGATCCAGCCGATTGACGTACGAGACGTCGCCGCCTTCGCGTTGGGGTGCGCTGAGCGGCGTCTGTCGGGTCCTTACAACGTGGCCGCGCCGATCGGGCATGCGACATTCGGTGAGTTCCTCACCGCCTGCCGTGAAGCGACCAGCAGCACCGCTGAACTGGTGTGGGTGGATGGCAGCTTTCTCCGGCGGTACGGCGTGCGTGAGTGGACGGAGTTGCCGATCTGGCGCGAGCACGAGGGCGCTTGGAGGGTGGATGCCTCCCGCGCTCACGCCGCAGGTCTGACGTGCCGTTCGATCGAGGAGACCGTGACCGATACCTGGCGGTGGCTCCAGACCGGGGTCACGGTCTCTTCCGCTCGCTCTGCGGAGCTGGGCATCTCCGTGGAACGGGAAACGGCGATCCTCACCGCCTGGGACAACCGGACAGTGGTCAAGAACCAGGAACAGGCGGCAGGTGCTTAGCGGTCGAAGCCTCACCGAACGCGGTGACCGTCTCGACCAGTTCCTGAGCCGCCCGCGTGCGGAGTTGGTTGAGCGGTGCCCGTAGGGAGCGCAGCCGGTAGCGTACGGAGAAGGTGCGCAGATCCGGAGACAGGCCCAGCATGGGCTGGACCGTTTCGTGGGCCCCGTTCACATCGCCGAGCAGTACCCGAGCGGCGGCCATGTCCAGCAGGATGGTCGCTTTCAGGATCGGAGAGCGTTTGTCGGCTGGAGTGGCGAGCTCCAGGTTCAGCGCTCGTTCGGCGTGCTCCAGCACCAGATTCACAAAGCGGCGTAGCGTCGCTGGCTCCAGGCTGTCGTGGCGGCGTTGCAGCAGTTCCAAGAACGCGGTTGAGGCGCAACGCTCCTCTCGCGCTGGTCCCCAGTCGAACAGACCGCCGATGACAGCCAGGTCGTCATGGGCGTCTGAGTCGGTTGTCCGTGCCTCCTGCGCGTCGCGGACGGCCCGGAGCGTTTCGTCGGGATTGCCTAGGTGTGACCACGCGCGGGCGGTGATGCTGTGCAGTCGCGCGGCTGCCAGGCCGGTGGGTTTGTGCTCCCGGCCGCGTTTGACTGCGGTGATCGCCTCTTGGGGAGAATCGCCCCAATAGGCCGCCGTCGCCTGCACACCGCGTGCCCATACGGCCAGACCGGTGTTGCCGATGCTGTTGGCGTGTGCCCACGCGGCACGCGCGTGATCACGAGCAAATCCATGCTCGCCCAAGTCCATGCAGGTTTCGGCCAGCAGCAGGCACAGCAGCCCGTTCAGGTAGGTCAGTTCGGTGATCTGCCCAGGTTGCCGGGTCTGTCCAAGCTTCTTCTCTACCTGGTCGCGTAGGTCTTTGATTTCGGGAAACGTCACGATCGGCGGTCGGGTGTGGAACGTGCGTGCTGCACGGACCACATCGTCTTGCAGTGTTTCAAGGGTTGAGGGCCCGATCGCGGCGTCCGCTGCTCGGGCGGAATGTCGGGAATCTTCGGCAGCAGCCATCATCAACTCACGCAGAGAAGGAGCAGGCTTTGAGCCTGCACCAGAGGCGGGAAGGTCGGGCGTCGTCCATATGACGCTGCGGGTGGGTGAGAGGTCGATTACCTCGCCCGGTGATGCGGTGTCTGCCACCAGGGTGGGAACCATCGTGAACAGTTCCTGCGCCGACCGGTCGAACATTTCCTCCAGGACGCGGCAGGCATCCGGCAGCGGTAGCCCTTTGACGTTGCCTGCCAGCCAACGCCGGTATTGGCGTTCGTCGAGGGTCATGCCGCGTAGGCCAAGTCCGGTGGCGCATCGACTGTAGGCGGTGAGGAACGCGCGCGGAAGTAACAGGCCACGCGCGCGCACGAGCTGCTTCAGGAGCGTTTCTTCGGCATGGTGCACGGGGTTGTTCCTCCTCGTGCGGGTGCGGTCGCTGGCAGCGTAAAACGCTGTCTCGTGGTGCGGAGGGACTTCGCAGCAGATGTCACCCTCGGGCACTGACATGTCATGGCGGTGTCCGTGGTGACGTCCGTTCCGGACATCAAACATCAACAGAGGTCACCCTTCGCGACATGTTCATTACAAGTCGTTACTGGCGATGATCGGCCACGTCCCACCGCCGACCACCAGAGGTACCCCCTGGTGACCGGCATCGACGCCGAAGATCGCGCAACGGACCGGGCCGGAAGCGACCCCGAGGCCGTTCACTTCATCCCGTGGAGGAGCCGAATCGTGTTTCCCATCGGTACACCCATGGCCGACGCTCTGCGTCGGAAGGTCAGTGAGGGTTTCTACGACCCCAAGGCGCCGCAGTTGCGTCGGCTTCAGGGGTTGCTCGGCCGGTCGCGGGTGGAGGTGGTGTTCCGGTGTGACGACGGGGCTCCGTTGCTGGAGGTGCCCTCGATGGAGTTCGTGATCTGGACCGACCTTCGAGAGAAGGACTTCTTCTGGAAGTACCGGAACGAGCGGGCCCACCAGGTCCCGGTCGCGCAGGTGGAGGAGGCCGCCCGTCAGATCGTCGAGCATCTGGCTCGTCTCCCGGCCCCTGGGTTGAAGGGTGCCGCGTCGGCTGAGGGGGCGTCCTCGTGATCGGGTCGTCTCGGCCGGGTGGGCGGCATCGTGACGGGAGGCCGTACAGCCTGGTGCATCGGCGGGTGTGGGACGGCCCGGCCCGTGCGGAGGCCGAGAGCCTCAACCAGGCGTGGGCCGGATGGACGGTGCTCTACAGCCTGGGGACGCGCCGGTTCTACGGGTTGTGTTCGTGGCCCTCCCCGCAGCCGGTGATCGTCAGCGACACCACCGCCGAGGGGTTGGAGCGGCGGATGCGTGAGGCCGAGACGCTTCTGACCCTGCGGATGCCGACCGCTGAGGGGCGGCGACCGGCCGGGAGGCGACGGTTGCGGTCGGCGAGGAGGGCGGCGTGATGCCGTGGCCGGTGCTGGGGGTCGTGGGTCCCAGTTGTGACAGTCTGCAGCGGGCTCATCCTGATTGGTTGGTCTTCCACAGTTCGCATTCCGGCCTGTGGAGCGCCTACCGAGGTGTTCTGCCCGGCAGGCCGTACGCCGGGGAGGTGTTGTTGGTGCGGGCCGGGTCCGCCGAGGAGCTGGATCGCAAGCTGGCCGCTCAGGTGTCCCCGGTGGTGCCGCCGAGCATTCAGGCCGTCGCCGTCGCCCGTGCTCTGCAGACCCGGACCGCCCGGATCTCCCGGGCCGTTCACGCCGTCGGGCCGGGTCGGTCTACGGCGTTGCGCAGGTTGTTGCGCTCGTGAAGCCGGTACGGCGGGCGGTGGAACGTCATCCCACCCGCCGCCCCGCCGTACCTCGTGAACGTGCGGCTCAGGTGGGAGGGACCTGGGCCGCACACCCTCGCGAGACGGCTCCCACACACGCCGAGTGTGCTGGGGAAGAGGGAGCCGTCTGGCGCACCGGTCTTCCTATAAGGAAGGCCGGTCCTCCTCCAGGGTGCCCGGCCGCATGCTCCCCGGCTCGGGGCCGGGCACCCGCCCCCACCGCAGCCGCTACTGACCCCCATGGAGCCCTCCATGTCCCCACTCAAGGCCGTCGCCCCCGATGGCACCTTCATCACCGAGGCCGGAACGACCGAACGGCTTCTCACGCCCGGCGAGGTCGCCCGGATCTTCGGCGTGGACCCCAAGACCGTGAATCGGTGGGCGTTGACCGGCCGCATCCCCTCGGTGCGGACCCCCAGCAGGCAGCGACGCTACCGGGAGAACGACATCAGGGCTCTGCTGGACGGTTCCCAGGGCTCCTGACCGGCTGTCTCCACGAAATCACCCTCTCAATTCGGTTTGGTGATAAATCACATTTAGGAGGATAAAAAGCTATAAATCTCATGACGCGAGGTCCATACATCGTGTGCCGGTGTGGCCGTGGTGTACCGAGGATGTGATCCGGCTCGTATTGTTGCCCCGAGGAAAGTCGTCATGCGCGTCGGATTTGTCGGTCAAGTGTGTCTTTCGCAGATCATGATCGACGCGTTGTGAGGTTCCCGGCTGCGCGGCCGGATGGCTCCGTCGGGCGCCCGTTGGGCATCCGGCGGGAAAGGACGGTAGCGGTGCCCGACGCAGGACCGTTGAAGGCGACCGACCCCCGGCGCATCGGCGTCCACGACCTGCTCGGAGTGCTGGGCAGCGGCGGCCAGGGCACCGTCTACCTGGGCAGGGGCCCCTCCGGGCAGCAGGTGGCGGTGAAGGTCCTGCACGCGCGCGTGGTCGAGAACACCACCGAGATGCGGCGCTTCGAGCGCGAGGTCGCGCTGGCGCGGCAGGTGGCGGCCTTCTGCACCGCCACGGTCCTTGAGGCCGGGTTCAGCGAGGGACGGCCCTACCTGGTCAGCGAGTACGTGCCCGGCCCCTCCCTCCAGGAGCTGGTCGCCACCGACGGCCCCCGCACGGGAAGCGGCCTGGAACGGCTGGCGATCGCCACCGCGACCGCCCTCGACGCCATCCACCGGGCCGGGATCGTGCACCGCGACTTCAAGCCCACCAACGTGATCATGGGTCCCGAGGGGCCGGTCGTCATCGACTTCGGCATCGCCCGCATCCTGGAGGGCACCGACGCGACCACGGTCTCCGCGCTGGTCGGCACCCCCGCCTACCTGGCCCCGGAGCAACTGGCCAACCAGCCCGCCAGTGCGGCCTCCGACCTGTTCGCCTGGGCGGCGACCATGGTCTACGCGGCGACCGGCCGCCGGGCCTTCGCCGGTGAGCACGCCGCGGCGATCATGGGCACCATCCTCAACAGCGAACCCGACCTGGACGGGGTGCCCGAGCCGCTGCGCGCGCTGCTGGCCGCCTGCCTGGCCAAGGACCCCAGGGACCGCCCCGGGATCGGCGAGGTGCTGGCGATGCTGACCGGCCGTATTCCGGCGGAGCCGTACGAGATGGAGACCGTCACCGAGAGCCCCGCCCCCGCCCCGGACGGATCGGCGGTCTCCGGCGCGGTGACGCCGAATCCGGCGGCCGAGCGGGACATGATCTCCACTGGGGACCGGCCGGTACGGCGCTCCTTTCCGCGTGGCCGTGCCGGGTGGATCACCGCGGCGGCCGGTGTCGTGGTCGTCGTGCTCGGGGTGGTCTTCTGGCCCTTCTCAAGGGAGCCGGTGACGAGCGCGGCTCCGGCGACGGCGGCGGCGGTGGTGCCGGGCGTGGTCGGCACCCAGAGCGACGACATCTGGGCGGTCGCCGCCGCGCAGGTGGACGGGCGTCCGGTGGCGGTGACCGGCAGCGCGGACGACACGGCCCAGGTGTGGGACCTGACGACGCGCACGCCGGTCGGTGATCCGCTGCGCGGGCACACCGAGGACGTCAGCGCGGTCGCGATCGGGCAGGTGGACGGACGTCCCGTGGCGGTGACCGGCAGCGCGGACGACACGGTCAGGGTCTGGGACCTGGTGACGCGCCAGCCGGTCGGCGACCCGATGAGGGGGCACACCGAGGACGTCTACGCGGTGGCGGTCACCCAGGTGGACGGACGTCCCGTGGCCGTCACGGGCAGCGGCGACGACACGGTCAGGGTGTGGGACCTGACCACCCGCCAACCCGTCGGCGAGCCGATGAAGGGGCACACCGAGGACATCTGGGCGGTCGCCGTCGGGCAGCTGAACGGACGCCCGGTCGCGGTGACCGGTGGGGTGGACGACACGATCCGGGTGTGGGACCTGACCACGCGCCGTCCCGTCGGGGAGCCGATAACGGGACACACCGGTGACGTGTACGGCGTGGCGGTCACCCGGCTCGACGGCCGTCCCGTGGTGGTGAGCAGCAGCGAGGATGACACGGTCAGGGTGTGGGACCTGGCCACGCACCAGCCCGTGGGGCAGCCGATGGTCGGTCACACGGGCAACGTCACGTCGGTGGCGGTCGGGCAGGTGGGCGGCCGCACCGTCGCCGTCACCGGGAGCTGGGACAGGAGCGTCCGCCTGTGGGACCTGACCACGCGCAGGCCCGTCGGCGGGCCGTTCACCGGGCACACCAGCACCGTCTACGGCGTGGCGGTCACGCGGATCGGAGGACGGGCCGTCGCGGTCAGCGGCAGCAGGGACACGGCCGTGCGGGTGTGGGACCTGGGCCCCGCGTCCTGAAATTCCGCGCCACTTTTTCGATGTCCGAAAATGGAATTCTCAATAGTCCGGAACAAAGTTCGCAGGAGGCGCCGTAGGTGGGATGTGTCGGGTTTTTGTGGCTTTTCCTGTGTGGCGAAGCGTGACACGATAAACGATCAAACCGGTTTCTGCTGGAGATTTTTGACGGAGGGGAGTACGGCCCCATGCCGTATGCGATCGTCGGGCACGAAGGTCCTCTCACCGGACAGCGGTTCCTGATCGGCGACGAGCCGGTGACCTTCGGCCGCCGGGGCGACAACAACGTGGTGATCACCAGCGAGCGGGCCTCGCGCTTCCACGCCGAGGTGCGCGCCCAGGGTGACGACTACGTGCTGCAGGACCGTGGAAGCCGCAACGGGACGCTGGTCAACGGCAGGAAGATCACCTCCCACGTGCTCCAGCCCGGCGACACGATCTCCATCGGGGGCGAGACGTTCCGTTTCGAGACGTTCGACGACCTGGAGACCGTCGTCGACGCCTCCATGCTCCCGACGGTCGTCAGGGCCGTGCCCGGCGTCGGGATGGGACAGGTCCTGCACGTCACGATCTCCGGCGGCGGGCCCGTCGGGCTGAGCCTCGCCCTGCTGCTCGAACACCTCATGGGACACCGGGTGTCCATCACGATGTACGACGGCCGCTGGACCCGGGACGGGGCGCGGATCGTGTGGCGGAACGCGGCCCAGGGCAACAACCGGCGCCAGCAGGTGGTGACCGTACAGAGCCGTCAGTATCTCAACCTGCCCGAGGACGTCCAGGAACGGCTGTTCACCACCGGCTCCTACAGCGAGATGTGGCCGGCGGGCCCCGACTCGATCCGCGGCTACAGCCCGCGCAACATCCGGATCGCCCACGTCGAGGACGTGCTCCTCGACATGGTGAACGAGAAGGCCGACCGCATCCGGCTGATCCCCGAGAACCTCGACCCGGTCGCACACCGCGACGGCATCGCGCAGGACCACGTGCTGGCCATCTGCGAAGGCGGGCGTTCCCGGACCCGCGAACACTTCGGCGACAGGTTCGGGCAGGCCGACAAGTCGATCTACTCGCTGGACGGTCACCACGTCCAGGACGTGGTGCTCGGCATCCGCGTGAAGTCCGACCTGCCCGACCCTATGATCGTCCTGCTGACCGTGGCCCAGAACCGCTTCCTGCTCAACTCGCTGCGCGGCGAGGGGTTCCTGAACGTTCGCCTCACCGACGCCGAGGCCAAGGAGGTCATCGGCATCGACCCCATCCGGCAGGTGTTCGAGGAGTGCATCGCCTCCAACCCCTGCCTGATGGAGCGGACGGAGAGCGGCGACTTCCACTGCTCGACGCACCAGACGCTGTTCCTGCCCGCCCTGATCAGGGGCTCGGCGCTGTGGAGGCGGGTGCAGGAGGGGCTGACCCTCTTCGGCATCACCGAGGACAACGTGAGCGCCGTCACCGGCTTCCGGCTGGACATGGTGCAGCGGCCCCGCTTCACCTCCCGGCTGTTCTTCCCGACCTCGACCACCCCGGGCACGTACGGCTTCCTCCTGGGGGACGCGGCCAACGCGATCCACTTCTGGCCGGGACGCGGGCTCAACAGCGGACTGGCCTCGGCCATCTCGCTGGCGCGCTCGCTCAACCGCAACTGGCGGGGCAGGCCGTTCCGCGACGCCGACTTCGTCCGCCACGAGGCCGCGATGTCGATGCTGCAGTACCGGCACAAGAGCCGCGCCTGGAACGCGATGGTGGCCGCCGACGAGCAGGGGGTCACCCGGGCCATCAAGGACAAGATCGCCCAGGGCCTCGAAGAGGGCGCCGCCGGGGTGGACAGGAACGCCGACATCGACGTCCTGATGGACCGGCTGCGCCAGATCCGGTCCCGCCTGGCCCCGAGAATCCCCGGCATGCCCGACGACGCGGCCCTGCTGGAGCGGCTGAGCGAGCTGCGGAGCGAGACCGTACGGTCCCTGGTGGTCAGCGGCGCCTGGGACACACTGACGGTCGGGGGTGAGGAGGTGGACATCGACATCTTCGACACCCCGGTCCCGGCGGAGCCGTCCCCCGCCGACGCGACCCTGTTCGTGAGGCCCACCACGACGGCACCGCACGACCTCTCGGGAACCACGGGCCCCCAACCGGTCCACAACGAGGCGGAGTGAGAGACACCCCCCGCGCGCGGGGGGTGGCCCCACGCATGAGGGACGAGGGCGGAGGTCGCGTCGGTGCCCTTACCTGCGAGATCGTCAACCGGTCCGGGCGCTACTCCGTACCGTCCGCAGGAAGGCGCTCCGGCAGCCCGAGTCGTGGGAACCGGTCGCCGTGGAACGTGAAGATCTCGGTGATCGCCCCGCCGGTGACGCGCAGGACGTCGATCGTCAGCGGCAGGTACGCGCCCTCCCGCTCCCGCCAGAGGTAGAAGGCGACGGCGGGCTGCCGGTTCACGGAGGCGGGGACGGCACGTAGGCGCCCCATGCCCTCGAAGCCGCTCTCGGCCCAGCCGTTCACCACCGTTTCGCGGCCGACGTACAGGCCCGGCGTGGGCGGCATCGAGTAGCGGACGTCGTCCCGCAGCAGTGCGGCGAGCCCGTCGATGTCCGTGGCCACGCTGGCGTCGGTGTAGCGGCGCACCAGCTCGCGCGTCCCGGCGTCCTCCTCGCCACCGGTCCAGTCCTGCCGCTCGGTGGGCAGGTGCTCCCGCATTCCGGCGCGGGCCCGCTGTAGTGCGCTGTTCACGGAGTTGACGGAGTCCCCGAGGAGTGCCGCGACGTCCTTCGCCGGCCAGCCGAGCACGTCCCGAAGGATCAGCGCGGCCCGAGGGCGCGGCGCGAGGTGCTGGATCGCGACCAGGTACGCCAGTTCGATCGTCTCCCGTGCGACGGCGGCGGTCTCCGGCTCGTCCGCGTCGCCCGCGGGCAACTCGTCGAGCAGCCGGTCCGGGTAGGGCTGAAGCCACAACGCCTCGCCACCGGTCGCGGGCTCCGGGCGGCACCTGGCGAGCAGGTCCAGGCAGGCGTTGGTGGCGATCCGGTACAGCCAGGCCCGGAACGTCGACCGTCCCTCGAAGGTCTCCCGCCGCCGCCAGGCACGCAGGAACGTCTCCTGCACGGTGTCCTCGGCGTCCTCGAACGACCCGAGCATCCGGTAGCAGTGCACATGCAGCTCCCGCCGGTGCCGCTCCGCCAGTCCCGAGAACGCGGGCTCGTCGACCTCGCCCAGACCGCTCACGCCCAGCTCCTCCAGCAGCGTTCCCACACTCATCACGTCATCCTTCCGCCTCGTCGTGTCCCGTCGTAGGTATGACGGGTTCGGGCGCGACAACTCATCACCGCGGAGCACGGCGAGGAGGGCGTGGGCGGCCATGAAGACTGGAACTCGCGGCCGTACGCGCCGGGACGTCCGAGGGGAACAGAGGATGAATGAACGATGTCCATTCGGTGTCCGAAAGCGCGGTGCCGTACGGGGTGGAATGGGATGATTGTTCGCTGAAGGAGGGAAATTCCAGAAGGGGGCAATCTGGCCTGGAAGTGGGTTATTTGGTGATCTAGATATGCGGCGAATGCTCCACAAAGCGCTCAAGTCGGGACATCGTGCTATCCCTTTTTTGTGGGGTGGTTCGGTGGAAGGATCTGATTTATCGTGGCAAGTGATAATAAGGCGCAATAGGAGCGACACATGGATCCGCTTGTGCTGGCCGCGGGGACGGCGTTGGTGACGGCCATGGCCACCGACGCCTGGCAGGACGCCCGCGCCGGGGTGGTCGCGCTGTGGCGGCGCTTCCGCCCCGAACAGGCCGAGGTCGTCGAGGGTGAGCTGGTAGAGGCCCACGCCGAACTGCTGACGGCGCGACAGGCGGGGGACGTCGAGACCGAGCGGGCACTGGCCGGTGTCTGGCAGGTACGGCTGGCGCACCTGCTGAGAGAGGCCCCCGAGTCGGCCGCCGAACTGAGACGCCTCCTCGACGAGGAACTGACCCCGCTGTTGTCGGTCACGGAGCAGACCCGGATCGGTTCGATCGTCATGAAGGCGATCGCCCGCGACCGGGAACGCCTTTACCAGATGGACCGGAACCAGCACGTCAACGAGCGCTGAACGGAATTCTCCTGGGGTGGCGCGCCCGGCCGCACGACCATCTCCCCGAAACGCCGCTTGGACCGCTGGTATTCGACGGAACGAGACCACTCCATTCACGTCGGCTCCGACCGGAATGGCACGTGGTGGTACGGCGCAGGGAAACCGTGTGGAACGACCGATCGGCTGACGGCCGCACCGTCGCGCGGGTCGAACGGGTCGGTGTGACGGTATGGCATCCCAGATAGGCTGTGTCGGCCGTACCGCTTTTCCTCATAGGAGAGAATTGAAGAGACGTCCGGCCGTCGTCGTCGTATGCGTCACGACATTTCTAGGCGCCATGTCCGCCTGCGGTGCGTCGAGCCGGTCCGGCGCGCCGCCGTCCCACCCCGTGCGGAATGAGTCCGACCTGGTCCTGCCGCTGGACGCCTACGATCTGACGTCCGAACAACGCTCCGCGGTGCAGACCGCCCGATACCTCTTGATAGGACGATGCGTGGCGGGTTTCGGACTGAAGTTCAAACCACACAACACCCAGCCGGTCACCTATCCGAAGAACGCGTCCTACCTCGGCTGGCTGGGGGCGAAGAAAGTCGCCGAATACGGCTACAGCGGCCCTCCCAGGCAATGGGAGGAAGTCGGTGCCGCCGTTTCCGGCATCCGTGGATACGTCATTCCACGGGAGCAGGACGCCGTTCACGTCGGCACCGTGAGAACGTACAGGGGTCGTGCCGTTCCTCAGGGAGGGTGTGACGGCTGGGCGCAGCGCGAACTCAATGGAAACGCTCCCGGCCCGGACGGCAAGGTGCCCGCCAAACCGCACATCTACAAGAACTTCTACGTCCTGATGGACGACGCCGCGATAGCCGCGTACAGCGACCCCCAAGTGCGGGCCGCAGGCTCGGCATGGAGCGAGTGCATGCGCGCGTCGGGCTTCACCTACCCGGACCCACCGGCCGCCGAGAGTGACAGGCGATGGGCCGGGCGCGGCGGGGAAGACAGTGTGTGGCAGCCGCCAGGCAAGGACGAGATCGCCGTGGCGGTCGCCGATGAGGCGTGCCGGTTGAAGGTGGACTACAGCGGTGCCCGTAAGCGCGCCTACGCGTCGGCCCAGGAAAAGATCATCGCGGCCGACCGCCTCACCGTCGACCGCCTGTCCAACCTTCTGAAGGCGCGCTACGCGAACGCCGTCAAGATCCTCTCCTGAGCCGACCCCGAAGCTGCCGGAGACCGTTGAACGATCCGGGGCATGGTCCGGGCACGGGACGGCCTGCTCTTCGAGTACCGGATCTTCGGAGATCCGCTGTCGGACGCCCGGTGAGCGACACGGTATAGGCTGCCGAGCCGTGAGTGGATCTATGGCGTTTGTGAAGGATGTCGAGGTCGCGGCGCGGGTGAGCCGTATCGGTGGGCTGCCGTTGGCGCCGGAGGGCTTCGACTGGCCGCGCTGCGCCGTGTGCGACGGGCCGTTGCGGTTCCTGCTGCAGCTCATCACGGACGACCTCGGCGACCACGCCGAGGCCCTGCGGCCCGGGGCACTCCTGTCGTTCTTCATGTGCGACAACGATCCCGGCCAGTGCGAGGCCTGGAACCCCGAGGCGGGCGGCAACCGCGCCTATCTGTTCGCCGAGGACGCCACGGTGCCCCTGCCGTCCCCCGGGGAGGCGTTCGTTCTCCCGCAGTGCTTCGAGATCGGCATCTGCGAGGTCGAGCCGGAGACGGCGGACGAGGTCGCGGAGTTCAAGGTGGTCGGCTGGCTGGGTGGCGAGGCGGAGTGGTGGGAGACGGACATGACGCCCACGTGTTCCACCTGCGGCACCCCCATGGGCTTCGTCGCGCAGATGAGGGAGGGCTACAGCAGGAACTGGCTGATGAACTTCGGCGGCGGCGAGGCGTTCGTCTTCGCCTGCCCTCCCTGCGACGCGGCGTCCGTGGTCCTGCAGGGCTGAAACCCCGGTCCGTACGGCGTGGCCGCCGGGCCGCGCGGCTGACAAGGGCGGGCCATACGACCGACAAGAGCGGAGTGACCGACGAGGGCAGGCCGCGTGACCGACAAGGGCGGAGTGACCGACGAGAGCGGGCCGTACGGCCAACGAGAGCGGGCCGCGTGGCCGACAAGAGCGGGCCGTACGACCAAGGGGTCAGGGCCTGGCGAGTCGTAGTCCGGCGGTGAGGGATCCGGCCAGCAGTACGGCACCGGAGGCCACCCCGCTGACGATCGGCACCCAGGGCAGGGAACCCGCCCAGGCCATGAGGAATCCGGCGATCCCGAGCAGGGTCAGGGCCACGCCCGGCACCGCGATGGTCCTGTCCTTCCACACCGGGGCCAGGGCGACGAAGTGGACACCCACGATGATCGCCACCCACGCCACGTTGACCTCCGTGGGCGCGCCCAGGGCGGCCAGCAGCCGGAGGCCGCCGAGCAGCGCGAGCACCTCGACGGCCACCACGATCAGGTAACCGCGCCCGAACATCGTCCTCACGGCCCCTCCGGAGGCGGCGGCCCCTCCCGAGACGGCGGCCCCTCCGGAGGCGGCGGCCCCTCCGGAGGCGGCGGTCCCTCCCGAGACGGCGGTCCCTCCCGAGACGGCGGTCCCTCCCGAGACGGCGGTCCCTCCCGAGACGGCGGCGGCAGGTCGTCGCACATCGGTGAACCACAGCGCCAGCACGGCCGCGACGGCCAGGCCCGCGAGCACCCGCAGGACCGTGACCACGACGTCGTCCAGCGGACTCCGCGCGTTGACGAAGACGAAGACCGCACCGAAGACGGCGCCGACCAGTAATCCGCTCATACGTTGCATGCGTTTCATCCAAGCCCGCCGGGCGCCGGCCGGACACGGGTGCCAGACCTACCCTGACGTAGTGCCGCCCCTACCTGGCGGCCCCGCGCTGGTAGGCCAGCACCGCCAGCACCCGCCGGTTGACGTCGTCGCCCGAGGGCAGGTCGAGTTTGGCGAACACACCGGCCACGTGTTTGCCGACCGCCGCCTCACTGATCGACAGGGCCCGCGCCACGGCCGCGTTGGAGCGTCCCTCCGCGATCAGCGCCAGCACCTCCCGCTCCCGAGGGCTCAGCCGCGCCGTCGGCTCGGTGACCTCCCTGGCCCTGTCCCAGGTCTGTTCGAACAGGTCGATCAGGACGCTGATCAGGCTCTGCTGCCGGATCAGCAGCGCGCCCGGCGAGCGGAGCACGGGGGTGATCCTGACGAAGGCCGCCTCCCGGTCGAAGACGAGCAGCTGCTGGATCGGCTCGTCCACGACCCGGTGCAGGTCACCCGCGGCGTGCAGTTCCCTGAGCCGGGCGAGCTTGCGTTCGTCATCCAGCACGCTCGCGTGGACGACCGTCCGCATCCGCATCCCGCGTGCCAGGGCGTCCAGCACCTGGCGGCGGCTGCGCTGCTCCTCGCGCCCCCGCTCAGGAGAGCCCAGCGGCTGCATGGCGCGTAGTTCGCGCGAGGTGGCGACCAGCCGGGTGATCTCCTGCCTGACCCGCTCCCCGTCCTCCAGCCGCGCGACGTCCACGGGGACACCGCGCAGCTCGCCGACGACCTCTTCGAGCCGCCGGGCCAGTTGGTCAAGAGACGCTTCCATCAGGAGAAGTTTCCCATGACCCACCAGACCCGACGACTTTCACCAAAACGGACGGCGGGGTCAGGGCTGGCTGGCGGTGAGAACCCGCAGGGAGTGCTCCACGAGGGTCACCAGGACGGTCTTGGCCGAGCTGCGGCGCCGTACGTCGCAGAGCAGGACCGGGACGTCCGGGTCCAGGTCGAGGGCGACGCGCACCTCCTCCGCCTCGTACTGCTCGGCCCCGTCGAAGCAGTTGACCGCCACGATGAACGGCGTGCCACGCTGCTCGAAGTAGTCGATCGACGGGAAGCAGTCGGTCAGCCTGCGGGTGTCGGCGAGCACGACGGCGCCGAGCGCGCCGTAGGACAGCTCGTCCCACATGAACCAGAACCGTTCCTGACCCGGGGTGCCGAACAGGTAGACGACCAGCCCCTCCCGGATCGTGATGCGTCCGAAGTCCATGGCGACGGTGGTCGTGGTCTTGTTCTCCACGCCTTCGACGTCGTCGATGCCGATACCGCGGTCGGAGAGCACCTCCTCCGTGCGCAGTGGGCGGATCTCACTGATCGAGCCGACGAGCGTGGTCTTGCCGACACCGAAACCGCCCGCGATGAGGATCTTGAGCGCTACAGGTTCGTCAGAGGGCCCGAAGTCCATTGATCACTTCCTTGAGAATGCGCTCGCTCGCCGACGCGCGCCCGATCGAAATGAGCTTGTGGTCCTTGAGGTCACCGAGGAGCACCCGGACGACGCCGAGCGGCAGGTCCAGGTCGGAGGCGATGTCGGCGACCGAGGTGGCCTCGACGGTGACCAGGGAGAGAATGCGTTCGTGCTCGGGTCCCGGGACGAACCCGCCGGACGGGGCCGAACCGGTCGCCTTGACCATCGCGACCAGGTCCAGCGTGTCACCGGACGATCTGGTACGGCCTCCGATCAGCGCGAACGGCCGGACGACCGGTCCCGCCTCCTCGTCCATCCACCGGGTCATCCGCCCGCTCCGCCCTCGGCCCCGGGGTGGGAGAGCCCGGGGGACGAGAACCAGGACGACGGAAGCCCGGTCATGTGAGGCCCTGTCTCGGCCGGGCGGAGATGTGCTGGCCGACCCGCTTGACCAGCATCGCCATCTCGTAGGCGATGTGGCCGACGTCGGCGTCCGCGGCGCTCAGCACGGCCAGGCAGGTGCCCTGCCCGGCGGCCGTGACGAACAGGAACGCCGACTCCATCTCCACGATGGTCTGGCGCACCTCACCACCGTTGAAGTGACGGCCCGCTCCGCGCGCCAGGCTCTGGAACCCGGAGGCGATGGCGGACAGGTGTTCGGCCTCCTCCCGGTTGAGCCCCTTGGAGAAGCCGACGGCGAGCCCGTCGGTCGACAGGATCACCGCCTGACGTACCGCGCCCACCCGGTTGGTCAGGTCGTCGAGGAGCCAGTTGAGCTCGCCAGTACTGGACGCTTTTCCAGTCATTAGTCCTCCTTGTCGCCTGTCCTGTGGTGTGCGAGATCGGGTTTCTCTTCCTCCCGGCCGCGTCGCGCGCCCGCCTGGAAGGCGGAGAACAACGCCCGCGCCTCGTCCGGTGAGCGCTCCGGCGCCTCGGCGGGGCCGGGCTCGGGGCCCTCCGGAGGCTCCTGGCGGAGCTGCGGGGCCAGGTTGGCCTGCCGTACCCGGCGGGGCAGGGCCCGTGGCCGTGGCGCCCCCTGCGCGGGTTCCCCGCCGCCCGCGCCGTTGGGGCCTCCCGGGGCCGGGCCGCCCGCGACGGGGCCGTCCGCGACCACGGACAGGGAGGGTTCGGGAACGGGCGGGGCACCCGTCGTCCTGCTCCTGCGGGGCAGGGCGCCCGGAATGGACGACTCGAACAGGCCGCCGGAGGGACGCGCGGGAGGTTCGGCGGGCCGTTCCTCCACCCGCTCCGCGGTGAGGGCGAGCTGCGCGGGCAGTTCGGCCAGCACGGTGCGCGGGATGAGCACGATGGCGGTGGTCCCGCCGAAGGGGGAGCCGCGCAGGATGACGCGGATGTCGTGTCTGGCGGCGAGCCGCCCGACCACGAACAGGCCGAGACGCTCGCTGTCGGCCAGGTCGAACTCCGGCGGGGTGGCCAGCCGTTCGTTGAGGACCGCGTACTCCTCGGCGCTCAGGCCCAGGCCGCGGTCCTCGACCTCGATGACGAAGCCGTTGGCGACCAGGTCTCCGCGCACGGTCACCATGGTCTGCTCGGGGGAGTAGATCGTGGCGTTCTCGATCAGTTCGGCGATCAGGTGGGTGATGTCGGCGACCGCGGCGCCGTCGAGCGCGGCGGCGGGCATCGGCGCGACGTTGACCCTGGTGTAGTCCTCGACCTCGGCGATGGCCGCCCTGACGATGTCCACGGCCGCCACGGGGTTGCGCCAGGCGCGTCCCGGGGCCGCCCCGGACAGGATGATCAGGCCTTCCGCGTGCCGCCGCATGCGGGTGGTCAGGTGGTCGAGCCGGAAGAGGTCCTCAAGGCTGTCGGGGTCGGTCGCCCTGCGCTGCATGCCGTCGAGCAGGGTGAGCTGGCGCTGCAGCAGGTTCTGCTTGCGCCGGGCGAGGTTCAGGAAGACCTGGCCGACGCCGCGGCGCAGGTTGGCCTGGCCGACGGCCGCCTCGACGGCGGTGCGCCGTACCGAGTCGAAGGCGTGGGCGACGTCGCCGACCTCGGTGGAGTCGCCCACCTTGATCGGTGGGATCTCGGCGGGGACGTCCACCTCCTCGCCGCGCCGCAGCCGTTCGACGACGCTCGGGAGCCGTACGTCGGCCAGGTCGAGGGCGGTCGAACGGAGGGTGGCGAGCTCACCGGCGAGCCTGCGGCCGAAGCGGACGGACAGGATGATCGAGGCGATCACCGCGACGAGTCCCAGGCCGCCGGCGACCACGATCCTGACGATGATCCCGGTGGCGATGGACCTGGACCGCTGGGACAGGGTGTTGGAGGAGGAGACGCCGAGCTGGTCGAGCCAGTTGGCCACGCTGTTGGTGGTCTGCTTCCAGCGCTGCGCCTCGATGGGCAGCCGGTCCCCCTGGGTCCCCGCGATGGCCCTCTCCAGGGCGGTGAACCGTTCGAAGGCCGTCGAGTCGAAGGTCTCCCGGTACGGCCTGCCCAGCTCGGCGTCCAGCGCGGACAGGCCCCGCGCGTGCAGGTAGCGCCGGGTGGCGACGTACTCGCCGAAGGCCTCGCGCTCTCTCGGGGTGAGGCGGTAGTCGATCAGCGCGCCGCTGATCAGCGCGTTCTCCCTGGCGATCATCTCGCGGGCGTTGCCCATGGACTGCATGGCCGCGGCCTGCCGGTAGATGCCCAGGTCGGGGACCGCGACGAGCTGGTCGTACAGGAGGAAGACCGAGTCGAGGACCCGGTTGTAGTTCGTCAGGACGTCCAGGCGCGCGTCACGGCCGCTGTCGATGCCGGCGCGGATGGTCGCCAGCCTGCCGATCTGGCTGAGCACCCCGTTCAGCGCGGTGCGGAGTTCCGGGCTGCCGGAACCGGTGGACGCGGCGGCGGCGCGGAACTTCTCGGCCGCCCGGTCGGTGCGGGCGCGCTGGTCGGCGATTCCGCTGGTGAGGACGCGGGAGCTGATCGCGACCGAGGACTGCGTCCGTTCCGCCTGAAGCTGGAGCCCAAGCTCGGTGGAGGTGAGGCCGACCGTTTGGTAGAGGTTGTTCGACCGTAACAGCGCGGCGCCATCGCCAACCGTCAGATTAAGGGCGAAACCCCACAGGGCACTCAGTGACAACAGGGGCAGGAGCAGCAGCAAGAAGATCTTGAACCGAATTGACCGGTTTCCAGAGCCCATGCCCACTCGTCCCAACTTCTGAGTGTGTGGAGGCCCGCGTCGCCTTGGGGATGGATATGCCTCCGGAAGATCGCACAGGAGACTAGCACCGATAGGGTTTCCGCGCAGTGGAGGATCTGATGATTAATGTGATTACCGGGGCGAGTGCCGGAATCGGTGAGGCCGCTGCCGTCGAACTCGCCAGGCGCGGGCGTCAGGTCGTTCTGGTCGGCCGGAACCAGGAAAGGCTGGCCGGGGTCGCCGCCAGGGTCAAGGAGGCCTCGGGGTCCGTCCCGGACACGCTGACCTGTGACTACACCTCCCTCGACGACGTCAGGCGACTGGCCGGTGAGCTTCGGTCCCGCTACGAGCGGATCGACGTCCTGGTCAACAACGCGGGCGTGATGTCCACAGAGCGGACCCGCACCGAAGACGGCCACGAGACGATGATCCAGGTCAACCACCTCGCGCCGTTCCTGCTGACGACCCTGCTGCTCGACCGGGTCGGGGAGCGGGTGATCACCACCTCGTCCATGGCGGCCAGGTCGGGCAACCTCGACCCGGCCGACCTGAGCCGTGAGCGGCGCCGCTGGAGCGGCTGGCTGCAGTACGGCGACTCCAAGCAGGCCAACGCGCTGTTCACCGTCGAACTGGCCCGCCGCCTGTCCGGCACCGGGGTGAGCGCGACCTGTTTCCACCCCGGCGTGATCAAGACCGGGTTCGCCTCGGGAACGTTCCTGATGTGGATGACCCACCACATCCCGGGCGTGGGCCGTACGGTCGAGCAGGGCGCGAGCACCCTGGTCCACCTCGCCACCCACCCCGACGGGACCGCGCACCCGGGGCGTTACTTCGCCAACGGCGCCCCCGCCAGGGCTCCCAGGGGCATGACCGACCCCGGCCTGGCCCGCGACCTCTGGGAGGCCAGCGAAAGGGCCGTCTCCTGACCGTCCCCGGGATGTCATCCCGGGTTCGCCCGCCGTTGGGACACGGGCGGCTACGGTGCGTGGCCTGTGAGCGTCACGAGCCCCCGCCAGGTCGCCGCCGTCCCCACGGCGGGCAGGGACCCCTTCTTCGACAACGCCAAGTTCCTGGCGATCACCCTGGTCGTCTCCGGGCACCTGGTGGAGGACCTGCGGGACGTGGCGGTGGCGCACGCGGCCTACTTCTTCGTCTACGTGTTCCACATGCCGCTGTTCATCGTGCTCAGCGGCTACCTGTCGCGGAACTTCACCTTCTCCTCAGGCAAGGCGCGCAAGCTGATCAGCACGCTCGCCGTGCCGTACGTGATCTTCGAGCTGCTCTACTCACTGCCCCGCCTGATCCTGTACGGCAAGCTGGACATCAGCCTGCTCGACCCGTACTACCTGACCTGGTTCCTGATGTCGCTGTTCCTGTGGCGGCTGTCCACCCCCGTCTGGCAGCAGCTCAGGTGGCCGCTGGTGGTCGCGGTCGGCCTGTCGCTGCTGTCCGGGACGAGCAGGCTGCCCGACGAGCTGTCGATGAACCGCACGCTGGGACTGCTGCCCTTCTACGTGCTCGGTCTCATGCTGCGCCCGGAGCACTTCGAGATGCTCAGACGGCCGAAGGTCAGGATCGCCGGGGCGCTCACACTGGTGGCCGGGGCGGCGCTCGCGCTGGCCGTGCACACCTCGGTGAAGACCGAGTGGATCCGCTGGCGGCACGCCAACGACGCGATCGGGGTGGACGACCTCACCGGCAGCCTGATCCGGCTCGGCATGCTGGCGGCCGGGGCGCTGCTGGTCGCGGCCTTCCTCGCGATCACCCCCTCGCGCCGGACGTGGTACTCGGGCCTCGGCGCGGCGACCATGTACGCCTACCTGCTGCACGGCCTGGTGGTGAAGGTCGCCGAGCGCTTCTACGGCGACTGGGCGCGGACGGTGCCCGGCGTCGTGGCCGTGGCGCTCCTCGGCGTCGTGCTGGCGGCCCTGCTGTGCACGCCCCCGGTCAGGGCCCTGACCCGCTGGGCGGTCGAACCCAGGATGAGCTGGGCCTTCACCCGGCTGCGCCGCCCGTCCCCCTGAACACCCAGCCCCGGGAGCCTTCAGGCCCGCGAGCCTTCAGCCCCATGGGCCTGCAGGTCAGCGGGCCTTCAGGTCAGCGGGCCTTCAGGTCCGCAGGTCGAGGACGGCCCGGTAGGCGGCGGTGATCGCCGCGTCGGCGTAGGCGGCGGGCACCGAGTCGGAGTTGGCGATCGCGATCCGGCCCCACCTGCGGCGGGCGGTCTCGGCGGGGAAGGGCCCGTCGGGGTAGAAGTCCAGGTTCCACGGGGTCGCGTACTCCGGCGCGTAGCCGTGTCCCCACCGGTTGACCGTGATCGCCTGGATGTCGCGGACCGGGTCGAATCCGCCGGGCCCGAGCAGCCTGACCAACTGCTCACGGATGCTGAACTCCAGATAGGAGTACGGCGTGCCGAGCAGTTCGCGTCGCCCCGCGGCAGAGCCGTCCGCCGGCGACATGCCCGGCACCGCGGGAGCCCGTACCAGGTGGGCCAGGACCGGCTCTGCGGGGTCCTCGGGGGGCCGGTAGCCGCCGACGGCGACCCGGGGGGCCAGCTCCGCGACGGACCAGTAGGCCCCGGTGAAACGGACCCGGCCGACGCCGATCGCCCGCCAGGCCCGCCAGTCGCGCAGCTGGACCGTGGCGTAGAGCATCGGCACCTTGACGGCCGCGCGCAGCGCCCGTTCCTGCTCGGGAGGCAGCCCGGTGACGAGGTGGGGGATCATCATGTTCCAGCAGGCCATGATCACCCCGGCGGCCCGTACGGTCCTGACCCGGTCGCCGTCGAAGTAGCCGACCGTCGCCGTGGCCGCGGTCTCCGGGTCGCCGTCGTTGGCCACCGAGACCACCGGGCTGGACAGGCGGACCCGGACCCGGTTGCCCGGCCGGTCGAGCCGGTCGTAGTCGAACCGCGCGGTCGTGACGTCCTCGGGGTCGACGGAGGTGGCGAACCCGGGGACCATCCTGCCGACCATCATCCTGACCAGGGCCTGGTTGCCCTCGGGGAAGAGCAGCACCTCCCTGGGCGCCTCCCACTGCCTGATCACGCTCGGCGAGTTGTAGACCGAGGGCTTCGACCGGTCGAGCCCGAGCCCCTGGAAACCGGGGTAACCGCACCCCCAGGCGTCGACGGCGCCGAAGGCGTCGGAGCCGTACCCCCACTCGTCGCTCGGCATCGTCCGCACGAAGCGCAGCACGTCCGGGTGGACCCCGCAGACCTCCCCGAGGAAACCGGAGTAGGTCAGGCCCGCCAGGAACCGGTGCTTGGCCCGCTCCGTCAGGCCGGGCAGCCAGTCGGGCGGGTCCAGGTGGAGCGTGAGCAGGTCCCTTCTGGCCCGTTCGGCGAGGGGCAGCTCGGCGATCCACCGGCGGGTGTCCGTGCCGGTCGGCACGAGCCGGTCGACGCCGAAGGACTCCCGGTCGCAGAAGACCCCCTCCCGCGTCCCGAGGCCCGGGTACGGCACGGCGGCGAGCCGTGCGGGCCGTACCCCGAGCCGGTCGAGCAGCAGTCTGCCCTCGGGGGTCCAGGCGGAGGGCGCCTCGATCGCCTGGGAGCCGCCGTAGCCGACCAGCGGCCCCCGGCGGCCCGTGGGGTGGAACTCGTTGCGGCGGGCGTGCCCGCCGACGTCGTCGTGGTTGTCCAGGATCAGGATCCGCGCGTCCGGGTCGTGTTCGAGCCAGCGGTGGGCCGCGCTGATCCCGCTGATCCCGGCGCCGACCACCACCAGGTCGTAGCGTTCGCCGGTCGGTTCGGCGGGGCCCGCGTGGGCCCAGAACCGGCCGTCGCGCAGGGCGTGCGGTACCCCGACGTCCTGCGGGGTGTCGCCCCGCAGTCCCGTCAGAGCGGCCGGGTGGCCTCCTCGCGGTGCCGCCCCCATCGGCTCGGCCGACGCCGGCCGGCCGGTGAGGGTCTCCAGCGCCGCGACCCCGGCGGCCGTCGCGACGCCGTCGAAGAAGTCACGGCGGGAAATGGGGCGGTTCATCCCCAGCTCCCCGGCCCTGTGCGGAGTGATCTCCCCGGGATCCGTCATGGAGGGATCATCATGAATCGGGCCGCCCGAATTGGTCGTCCAAGGGCGGCGACGAGGACTTTTTACCCGGGGTGTTGAAAGGCTTTTCGTGGTTTCCGGCGGGCGGGCTCTACGACCCACCCGCCGGAAATGTCATTTATTTCGTGCTTTTGACCCGTGCCCACAGGGCGGGAGTCCTGGGCGGCTGCCAACCGGGCAGGGAGACGTGCCCGAGCACGCACCGGTAGACGACCCCGTTGTGGGTGACGCGGTCACCGGCCTTGTACTGGGTGTACGGCTTCCACGCGGGCAGCGGGGGCGGGGTGACGGTCAGGGTGAAGGTCGCCGAACGCGTCTCCACGCCGGTCGCGCTGACCGTGATCGGATAGGTCCCCGGCACGGTCGCCGCCGAGGTGGTGAACGTGAGCGTGCTCGGGCTGCCGAGCTCGACGGTCGTCGGGCTCGCCGCGAAGTTCACCCCGGCCGGGAGGCCGCTGGCGGAGATGGTCAGCGCCTGGGGGGCCACCCAGACGGGCGTGGTCTCCAGGGTGGAGGCGGTCGTCTGCCCGGGTTCGACGGTCGCCGCGTCCGGGGTGAGGTGCACGGCGAAGTCGCCGCCGGGCACCTCAAGCCGCAGCGTGGTCGTACGGCGGGAGGCCCCCGTGGCCCGGACGGTGGCGAAGTAGACGCCGGGCGGCGTCGCCTCGGACGGATGGACGGTCACCCGGGCGGTCTGCCCGGTGGTGATCGTGGACGGGTTGAAGGTGAAGGAGAAGGAGTCGGGCAGGCCGAAGGCGGTGAGCGCGACCTGCTGCGGGTCACCGGCCGTGGTCGTGGTGCCGAGCGTCAACGTGGCCGTCTGGCTCGGTTTGACGGTGACCGTGTGGCGGTCGAGCGAGACGGAGAAGTCGTTCGCCGGGGAGGCCGGGGAGACGGTCAGCCGGTAGGACGTCGTCTCGGAGAGTGTGGGGGTGGCCGCCGAGGTGGCGCGGACGACGATGGTGTGCGTGCCGACCGGGGTCGACGCCGAGGTGGTCACCCTCATCAAGGTCGAGGCGCCGCTCGGCATGCGGGGGGTGGTGAAGGTGACGTCCGTGCCGGCGGGGACGCCCTCGGCGGTCAGGTCGAGGTCCTGGCTCGGGCCGCTCAGCTTCCTGGTCCGCACCGCGACGGTCGTCGAGGTGCCCTGGTCGATCACGCTGTCGGGCTCGCCGGTCCGCACCGTGAAGGTCCGCGAATCGGCCGGGCAGCCGGGCTCGTCGGGGGAGGCCGCGACCCCGACCGCGTCCCAGGCGTCCTTGACCCGCTGGAGGTGGAGGCAGCCGAACAGGGCCAGCGCCGACTGCACGGTCGCCGCGCGGACCTTGGCGTGGGTCCAGGGCACGGTCTTGAGGTTCAGCGCGCCCATGTAGATCTCACCCGCGTCGCGCAGGCCGATCCCGGTCACGCCGTCGCCCGCGCAGACCGGGCTCTGCTCCGGCCTGCCCTGGACGCGGTCGCCCTCGGCCAGCAGGTAGAACCAGTGGTTCTGGATACCGGCCACCTTGTGCGGCTCCTGGGTGAGCACCTCCTCGGAGTAACAGCCGGGGTCGCCGAAGACGGCCGGGTCGTACATGTTGCGCAGCGGGCCGGGGCCGCTGAAGTCCACCTTCTCCCCGATCAGGTAGTCGGGCGCGTCCACCCCCGGCGGCTGGTTGGCGTAGTGCTCGGTGAGGGTGCCGATGATGTCGCCGGTCGACTCGTTGAGGGCGTTGGTCTCACTGCCGCTGCCGTTGCCGCCGCTGGTGTTCTCGAAGATGGCGTGGCCGTACTCGTGGCCGACCACGTCCATGGAGGACATCTGCTTGCTGCCGCTCTCGTTGTGGCCGAGCCACACGCCGTCACCGGCCCAGACGGCGTTGGGGAAGTTGAAGCCGACCCTGATCGGGAACGTCCGGCCGGTGCCGGTGATGCCGTCCCGGCCGAGCCAGTCCCGCACCATGTCCCAGGTGCGCTGCGCGGCGAACATGCCGTCGACGCAGGCGGTCTCCAGGCCGGAGGCCGAGCCGTCGCCCCACTCGTCGTCGGCGCCGGTGTAGACGGTGCCGTTGGTGGACGCGCAGCTCAGGTTGGCCCGGGTGGGGTCGGTCATGCTGTAGGAGCCTGCCGAGCCCGAGGTGTCGATGTAGACGGGGTCGCCGTTGTGGAACGGGTGGCCGACGCCGCGCCGTACGTCGTCCCAGCGGTCGGCGATCGAGCCGTCGGCGGCGTCGACGTAGACGTGCAGGACGGAGGGGCCGTCCTTCGAGCTCCCGGTGACGACGCTCTCCCAGGCCAGCCGGGGCTTGGTGCCCGCGGCGTGCACCACGAGGCGCGGGTCGCTCTGCTTGGTCACGGTGCCGAGCAGGTCCCGCGCGATGGCGCGTGCCCGCTCGGCGGTGACGACGGGCTTGGTCGCGACGTCGTCGAGTTTGGCCCGCTGGCCGGTGGTGACCGCGGTGACCCTGCCACCCTCGCGGTCGGTCGCGACGATCACGTCACCGCCGTAGACGGGCAGGCCCCGGTGCAGGCGCGGATAGGTCAGGTACTGCAGGCCGCGTGAGCCGAAGACGACCGTCGGGCTCCCGAAGGTGTCGCCGTCACCGGTGCGCAGCTCGCGGGAGCGCGCGGTGAGGGCCCTGTCCGCGGTGCCGAGGGCGCGGGAGCGGGCGCGGGCGTCCGGGGGAGCGTAGGCGGAACCCTGGGCTCCGGTGGCCTGGGGGCCGGAGGGGCTGACGGGAGGGGTGGGGGAAGGCGAGGCGGTCGCGGGCGCGGCGCCGTACAACGCGCTCGCGCCCAGTGTCGCCGCGAGCAACGCCGCGACGCGTGTTCTGCCGTTCGGTTTCACTGCGTGTGACTCCTCAAGACGTCCCTGGGGAGGGGGACCAGGAGCCGGGCCGGCCAGGCTCAACTCGAAACGCAACTCAACGTGACACCGGATTGTGTGGGGCGAGTAGCCAATGCTTTTCCATGTCGCGGTGTTATGGACCGGACTTCTGCCAAACGAGGTACGCCCTGCTCAGTCGTATATATGGGGATGCGTCGAGATTGTTTGGGCTTGTCGCAACCGATGGTGAACGTTTTCGAGGCGCCGGTCGTTGGAGGGGGAGACGGGCTGCGGAGCGGTCATTGACCCCGCAGGACGCGGGGCGTGCTACGAAGGGTGGTGAAACAGGACATGTCGGAGTAGCGTCCGCAGACGCGGATTCGCTCGGTGGATGACGGATCTGCTCCGCGACGGGACGGGGAGCCGCGCGTGGTCGGTAAGCAGGGCAGGGTGACCGGCAAGATCGGTCCCGGTCTGGTCGGCGAGGTGCTGATCGCCGTCCGCGGCGGCGTCGAGGCCTTCTACGCCCATCCCGCCGTCCCCGACGAGGAGATCTCTCCCGGATCGATCGTCGTCGTCGTGGAGTACTACCCGCCTCGCACGGTCTATGTCGCTCGCGCGCTCGTCTGACCTCTCTCCCTTTTCTCTTGCTCTCTCCCCCCTCGTGGAGGCCACATTGCCAACCGAGTCCCTCATCATCGGTGGCGGCGTCCTTGTCGCCCTCTTTGTCGTCATCCTGCTGTTCAAGGCCGTCTGGCGGGTGGCCGAGCCCAACGAAGCACTGATCATCTCCGGCCTCGGCGCCCGGGGAAAGAACGAGGGCGACAGCCTCGGCTTCAAGATCGTCACCGGTAAGGGCACCGCCGTGCTCCCCGGCTTCCAGACCGCGCGCCGCCTGCGCCTCGACAGCCGCGCGGCCAACCTCCAGGTCTCCTGCGTCACGCTGCAGGGCATCCCGGTGGTCGTCAAGGGCGTGGTGATCTACAAGGTCGGCGACGACCTGCACTCCATCGCCAACGCCGCGCGCCGCTTCCTCGACCAGCAGGACTCGATGAACGGGGCCATCCACGAGCTGTTCACCGGTCACCTGCGCTCGATCATCGGCAACTTGACCGTCGAGGACCTCATCCTCAACCGTGAGCGGCTGACCGGCGAGACGCGCGCCTCCGCCGCCGATGAGATGATCAAGCTCGGTCTGATCGTCGACTCCCTGCAGATCCAGGAGATCGACGACGAGACCGGTTACATCACCAACCTCGGCAAGCCGCACGCCGCCAAGATCGCCGCCACCGCCCGTATCGCCGAGGCCCAGCGCGACCAGGAGGCCACCGAGGCCGAGCAGATCGCCGCCGCGAACAAGGCCGCCGCCTGGCGCGACGCCCAGATCAAGCAGGCCGCCTACCAGGCCGAGATCGACGAGGCCCAGGCCAAGTCCCGCCAGGCGGGCCCGCTGTCGGAGGCCTCCGCCCGCCAGGAGGTCGTAGTCCAGGAGACCCGCGCCGCCGAGCTTGAGGCGCAGCTCTCCGAGCAGCGTCTGCAGTCCCAGGTCCGCAAGCCCGCCGACGCCAAGGCGTACGAGACCGTCACGCTCTCCCAGGCCGAGAGGGACGCCCGCATCGCCCGCGCCGAGGCCGAGGCCCGCGAGACCGAGCTGCGCGCCGCCGCGCAGGCCTCCCAGGTCAAGCAGGCCGCCGCCGCCGAGGCCGAGTCCGTACGGCTGCGCGGTCTGGCCTCCGCCGAGGCGACCAAGGCGACCGGTCTGGCCTCCGCCGACGCCGCCAAGGCCAAGGGCCTCGCCGAGGCCGAAGCCGCCAAGGCCAAGGGTCTGGCCGAGGCCGAGGCCATCCGTGCCCGCTCCCAGGCGCTCGCCGAGAACCAGGAGGCGGTCATCGCCCAGCAGCTCGCCGAGAACTGGCCGCAGATCGTCGAGGCGGGCGCGAAGGCCTTCGGCAACGTGGACCACATGGTCGTGCTGAACGGCGCCCAGGGCATCGAGGAGATGCTCGCCAAGGCCCTCACCCTCGGTGGGACCGGCCTCGGCCTGGCCCGCTCCCTCCTCAACATGAACAGCGCCCCCGCTGCCGCTCCCGTCCCCATCCCCGAGGCCAACGGCAAGGCCGTCGAGCCCACCTCCTGACCCGCGCCCTCGGAGGGGCCGCCCGCCAAGCCGTACGGCACGCGGGCGGCCCCAGGCCCCAGGCCCCCGGGCACCCAGGCCCCCGGGCACCCAGGCCCCCGGGCACCCAGGCCCCCGGGCACCCAGGCCCCCGGGCACCCAGGCCCCCGGGCACCCGGCCTCTCAGGCACCGGGCACCCGGCCTCTCAGGGCACCGGGGTTCGCAGGGCGTCGAGGACGAGGCCGGGGGAGTCGGCGAACAGCCGGATCACCCTGGCCCGCTCCCTGCGGCCGAGAGGCCGGACCACGGTGACCGGTTCGGACAGTTCGACGACCACGTTCGTCTGGGAGGAGACCGCCACCCCCAGCCGCCCGTCGGCCACGGTGACGGTGCCCCGCTCGTCGTAGGCGCGCGCCAGCCGTACCGAGGAGATCAACTCGCGGGGGACGCGCAGGTCGAAGTGGACGCCGTAGCGCACCCGCAGCTCCCCCTCGGTCACCACGTGCGGCCGGGTCGCGCAGGAGGCCCACAGCGCCAGCACCAGCACGACCGCGTACGCGTCGAGCACCAGCACCACCGTCCGCACCCCGGACGGCACGCCGAGCGCCCCCAGCAGCAACTCGACCGCCACCGTCTCGACGACCGCCGCGAACAGCAGCACCAGCAACATCGAGGACTGCTCCCGGACGTACGGCACCGCGGTCGCCCCCGGCGGCACCCCGTGACGGCGGCGCGTCACCCACAGCAGGAGAGCGGCCACACCGCGCGCCTCGAACCCGATGAGCCTGCGCACCGGGGCCGGCACCAGCTCCTGCACGGCCGTACCCAGCGCCGCGCGCCGACCGGCCCCGTCCCGGCGCGCCGCGCGGAACAGCCGCAGCAGGGTCACCGCCTCCAGCAGCAGCACCGCCACGACGGCCACCTCGACGACCACGAGCACCGGCCCCGGTGGCCGCACTCCCGCCGCGGTCAGAACCACGAGCAGCAACTCGGCGGGAAGTACGGCAAGCAGCGCGGCCCGCGCGACCCTGAACATCAGTCCTCACCCCGCACCACGACACGGGCGCCTCCGAACGTCATCTCTCACCTCTCAGCGTGGTCAGCACCAGCCGGAACACCTCGATCTGCGCGGGCGACATCTCCGCGCCCAGCGCCCCGGCCATCTCCTCGACCGCGTACGGCCCGGCGAAGGCCCCCGCCAGCTCTCCGGGCAGGTGCGCGGCCAGGTCGGCGGCGAGCACGGCCACCCGGGGGTCGCCGGGGTCGGCGTCGGCCAGCTCGTCCAGCCGCCGGTAGAGAAGCCGCCCCCGGGCCAGCGCCTCCGGCTCGGTCAACGGCCGGATCATGCCGAGCATCCTGTCCCTGGCCTCGGGATCGGTGACGCCGTCGAGCAGGGTCAGCAGCTCCCGGTCGAGTTCGGCGATGCGCGACCCCTCGGCGGGAAGCTCGCGCAGCACCGCCGCCAGGCCGGGGGAGACCGTGGAGTCCGGCCCCAGGTCCTCCTCGGCGAGCAGCGCGGCCAGCCGTTCACGTCTGGCGCCGATCGCCTCCTGCTGCCTGGCGAGGTCGGCGTCCAGCTCCATGAGCGCCTCACGCAGGTCCCCGCCCCGGTCGCCGGGGCCGAGCACGTCACGGATCTCGTCGAGCGAGAGCCCGAGCTCCGTCAGCCGCCGCACCCGGGCCAGGACGACCGCGTCGCGCAGGCCGTACTCCCGGTAGCCGTTGGCCAGCCGTACCGGCTCGGGCAGGAGGCCGAGGTGGTGGTAGTGGCGCACGGTCCGGGTCGAGACCCCGGCCAGCGCGGCGAGTTCACCGATCCGCATGCCCTCATTAGAAACGTTGACGTTACGTCAACGTCAACACGCCTCGGCGGGTGCCGTACGGACGACCGGGAGCCACCCGGAGAGCAGCGGGGAAGACCGCTCTGACCAGGCTGTTCATCATTATGTCGATCTTCGTCCCCGGGGGAAGGCACCACGCCAGACGGGCCGGAGTTCTTGGGAGAGCGCATGGCGGTCGACACGGATGAGGGAAGAGGTGATCATGGGACGGTTGATCCGGAGGCTTCCCTTCCGTCCTGAATCGGGGAAGCCGAGTCGAGGAGGACGTGTGACCGACATCGCCGACGACATCGCCGACTGGCTGTATCCCACCATCGAGAGTGAGATGAACGGCGCCCAGGTCCTCGCGGCGGACGGTGACCTGCTCAGGACCCTCGGGGAGAAGACCCTCGGCCCCGGGGGCGGGGAGAAGTTCATCGACCACATCTCCGGCAGCTCCCAGGTGAAGCTCAACATCATCCAGCGCTACCGGGCGACCCGTGAGGTCGTCGTCGCCTTCCGGCGGCGGGTCGCCTCGGGTGAGTCCCTGAGCACCGAGGACACGCTGGCGCTCACCCGCGCCACGATCAGGGACGAGACCCTGTCCGAGGTCCTGTCGTATCTCGCGGCCGGCTACTACCTGCGCCCCGGGTTCAGGGAGGAGTGGCGTCCGGCCTCCCAACCCTGAACCCGGGCCGGTTCAGATCATCACGTGGGCCTCGGGGTGGCCGACGAAGGAGAACTGGGCGTTACGGGTCAGTTTGATGTCGTCGGCCTGCCAGGTGTGCATGGCCGCGTCGCCGCTGCGCCAGTACACGAAGTTGAACCGGTCGGCCGAGTAGATCTTGACCCGGTCCTCCTTGAGCCGCCGCACCAGCCGGGTGTCCTCGCCCCGGGTCACGTCCTCGAACCCGTAGTGCTTGAACATCTCGGCCTTGCCGAGGAAGGTGCCGCCCTGCACCAGCCAGCTGTAGCGGTGTTCGAGCCCCGGCAGCCGCAGCATCGTGGTGTTGCTGCCCTCGAAGTAGGCGTAGTGCGCGCCCTTGCCGACGAGTTCGGCGTCGGAGTAGTCGAAGGCCCGCACGAGGTCCGACAGGTAGTGCTCGCCGTACAGGTTGTCGTCGTCCATCTTGGCGATGAGCGAGCCCTCCGCGGCGGAGATGCCCAGGTTCATGCAGGCGCCGAGGGAGAGCGACGGGTCGGCGGGCAGCACGACCACGTCGGAGATCCCGGCGACCCGTGCCTTGTCGGCCACCACGACGGGGTCGATATCGAGGCCGTGCAGCACCATGACGAGCTGGACGGGCCGGTGGATCTGCTTGGCGACCGAGGAGATGGCGTGTTCGATCTGCGCGGCCCTGTTGGTCGGCAGCACGACCGAGACCGACCGCGACCGCGTCTCGACGGGCTTGCCGAGCACCCGCAGGATCTGGTCGACCCGGTGGGTGAACAGGTGCTTGTCGAAGACCTCCCGCATCGCCATGTGGCCCTGCCTGGCCCGCAGCTCGGGGCTGTTGATCAGGTGGAGCACCTGGTTGTAGGACTCGACGGGCTCACGCGCGATCGGGATCAGCGACCCGAAGGTCTCCTCGATGGCCCGCGACCACCCGGAGACGACGGAGGTCGCGCAGGCCGACAGCTCGAAGACACGGCGGGCGCACATGGTCGGCGAGTCGAGCACCGAGTTGACGTTGAGGAAGACCTTGTACATCTTGTACGCGGCCAGCATCTGGTCGTACGGCAGTTCGCCCACGATGTGCGGGACGTACTCGGCGGGCCAGGCGTACTTCTCGTCCACGGTGCCGTTGCGGGCGAAGATGTGCAGACCCAGTTCGCGGACCGGGGCGAGCACGGTCTCCATCTGCTCACGCCGCTCGGGGTGCTTGTCGCGGAAGTACATCCCGGCGAACACCACGTCGTGCAGCCTGCCCTGGCGCTCCTGGATGGGGTTGTGCACCCGGGGCTGGGCGGCGAACTGCAGCACGTCCACCCGGTCGTGCCCGAGGACCTCCCGGTAACGGGGCACCATGTCCCCGTCACAGGTGAAGACGTAGTCGAACAGCTTGGCCGTGTCGATGAAGAACTCGAAGTTCGGCGGGTCCTCCTTGTTCCAGAAGACCGTGGGGACGCCCTCCGCCCTGCACCAGTCGATCAGGGCGCGCAGCTCGGGCTTGGGCGCGTTGGAACCGGTCATCTGGTAGCGCCAGCGGCCCTGGTTGCCGTGCCAGGCCGACTCGGCGAACAGGATCTCCGGCCTGCGCTCGGCGAAGATCTCCGGCCAGTCGCGCAGCCCGAACTCGATCTGGTCCCACTCGTACTTGAAGGCCATCCTGGAGAAGTCGTCCAGGATCACCGCGACCTTCATGTCGGGCCGGTTGATCGGCCCGGCGGGCCACTTCACCTGGGGCACGTTCACCACGGGCCCCTGCTGGTCGAGCTCCTCGACCACCTCGGACACGGGCCTGGGAGCCTTGGGGCCCTTGCGGGTGGACATGGCCGCCTTCAGCTTGCCGGGCAGCCGGACGACCCCCGACCCCTTGGCCCCGGTCAGCGCCTCGGCCACCCGGTACGGCCGCTGCACCTTCGTGGACTCCAGCTTCCACTGGGCGTAGTCGGCGCGCGCCTCGGCGATGGCCAGCCGCCGTTCCAGGTCGCGGACGCGCTCCTCGAAGCGCTCGACGACCTTGCGCTCCTCGGGAAGCCAGTTGATCGGCCCAAGACGCTGGAACTTCGGCTCTTCGGGGGTCTGCTCAGACTGCTCAGGGGAACTCATGGGAATCGCCTTTACACCGAGGTCGTGCCAGCGTACGGCGTGCGCCGTACCGAAAGGGCGGTTTACAGGGAATTGGGCGGTATGACCTGGCCTGCGGGGGAGAGGTTGCCTCCCTTGAGCCAGGCGGCGATCACCCGGGCGATCCTGGGACCGGCCTTGCCGTCCCAGAGCGGGGGAAGGTCCCCGGACGGCGTCGTGGCGCCCTCGGCCAGCGCGCGGTCCGCGGCGGCGGCCAGCTGCGCCGGGGTGACCAGGCGGTTCGTGCCGTGGGTGATGGTGATCGGCCGCTCGGTGTTCGGCCGGACCGTCAGGCACGGCACGCCCAGCATGGTCGTCTCCTCCTGCACCCCGCCCGAGTCGGTGACGACCAGCGAGGCGCCGCGGACCAGCGACAGGAAGTCGACGTAGCCGAGCGGATCGACGATGAGCAGGTTCCCGCCGGTCACCAGCCCCGCGTCGGCCAGCCGCTGCCTGCCCCTGGGGTGGATCGGCACCACGATCGGCAGGCGCGCGCTCACCTCAAGGACGGCGTCGACGAGCTCCTTGGCCGAGGCCGGGTCGTCCACGTTCGCGGGCCGGTGCAGGGTGGCCACGCCGTACCGGCCGGTCAGGCCGAGGCGGGAGCGGATCGGGGCCGGGTCGAGGTGGTCCAGCGCGGAGAACAGGCTGTCGATCATCGGGTTGCCCACCAGGTGGACCCGCGCCGGGTCGACGCCCTCGTTGGACAGGTGGGACAGCGCGTCCGGCGAGGTGGCGAACAGGATGTCGGACAGCGCGTCGGTGACGACCCGGTTGACCTCCTCGGGCATCTCCCGGTCGAAGGAGCGCAGGCCCGCCTCGACGTGCGCGGTCGGCACGTGCAGCTTGGAGCACACGAGGATCGCCGCGAGCGTGGAGTTCACGTCGCCGTAGACGACGACCAGCGTGGGACGGTGCTCAAGCACGACGTCCTCAAGGCCGGTCAGCAGGGCCGCGGTCTGCCGCGCGTGGGAGCCGGAGCCCACCCCGAGGTTGGCGATCGGCTCGGGCAGACCCAGGTCGGCGAAGAACACGTCCGACATCAGCGCGTCGTAGTGCTGACCGGTGTGGACGATGCCCTGCCGCACCCCCAGCTCCGCGAGCCCGCGCACCACCGGGGCCGCCTTCACGAAGTTGGGCCGCGCGCCGAGCACGTGCAGGACGAGGGGATTGTCGGGGTCCGGGGTCGTCCCCGTGGGGGCGTAGTCCCTCATTGACCTCGCCTTTCATGCGGGAGTGGGGCAAACGATGCCTATGGTACGGTCACGGCGTGGTATCCGATGCCAGCACGCCAGACTCCTCAAAGGTTTCCGCGAAGTCGGCCCGTGCCGGGCTGAGCGGCCTGTTGAAGGGGTTCGCCAAGCACCCCGTGATCGTCTCCCGGGTCGTGGCGGCCAAGGTCAAGTCCGATCCGGTGCGTGTGGCCCAGGCCGCCGCCGAGACGCTCCCGCCGAGCCTGCGCCCCGTCGTGGGCCGCTTCGCGTGGCCGGCGGCGCGACAGGCCAGGCTGGTCGTCCGCAAGCTCGGCATGCGCATGGTCAAGGGGCCGTGGGCCGAGGCCAAGGAGCACTTCGACTCGGGCCGGATGAGCGAGGCCGTCGCCGTGCTCCAGGGGCACACCAGGTATCCCTTCATCAAGCGCAGGGCCACCTACTACGCCGGTGAGCTGGGCGCCATCCAGCCCAACCCGATCCCGCCCAAGGACAAGGTCATCGTGGGGGAGCGGGTCGAGGGGCGGGTGCTGCACTGCGTCACCAACGCGCTGCCGTTCACCCAGGCCGGCTACACCGTGCGCACCCACCGCATCGTCACCGCGCAGAAGGCCGCGGGTCTCGACCCGCACGTGGTGACGAGCTGGGGCTGGCCGATGATGCAGGGCCACGCCGACGCGACGCCGTACGAGGAGATCGACGGCATCCCCTACCACCGGCTGATCCCCGACGGCGGTGAGGTGCCCTTCGAGAGCCAGGGCCGCATGATCAGGGGCGCCGGTGAGGTGACCGAGCTGGTCAGGACCCTCAGGCCGCAGATCCTGCACGCCGCGACCGACCACCGCAACGGCTCGGTCGCGCTGGCCGTACGGGAGCGGACCGGCACGCCGATGGTCTACGAGGTCCGCGGCTTCCTTGAGGAGACCTGGGCCTCGCGCGACCCCAAGCGGATCGGCAGCCAGCGGCACGTGCTCCAGCGCGACCGCGAGGCGTTCATCATGCGCTCGGCCGACGCCGTGGTGACGCTGGCGGAGACCATGGCCACCGAGATCGTCGAGCGCGGCGTGCCGAGGGAGAGGATCTTCCTGGCGCCGAACGCGGTCGACGACTCGCTGCTGTCCGCCGAGTACGACGGCGCCGCGTTCCGTTCCGCGTACGGCATCGCCCCCGGCGAGGTCATCATGGGCTCGGTCTCCAGCATCGTGGCCTACGAGGGTTTCGCGACGATGCTGAGCGCCGCGGCGCTGCTGCGCGACCGGGGGACCTCCGTCAAGGTCCTGCTCGTCGGCGACGGCGCCGAACGGCCCGCGCTGCTCGAACAGGTCGAGGAACTCGGCCTCGGCGACGTGGCGATCCTGCCCGGCCGGGTCGGTCCCGACGAGGCGCTGCAGGCCCAGGCGGCCATCGACATCTTCGTCTGCCCCCGCGAGGACCTGCGGGTCTGCCGACTTGTTACACCATTGAAACCTGTCGAGGCGATGGCGCTCGGCAAGCCGGTCGTGCTGAGCGATCTCCCCGCCCTCTCGGAGCTCGTCGGCTCCGACGGCGCCGGGCTTCTCGTCGCCCCGGGCGACCCCGAGGCCCTCGCCGACGCGCTCGCCGCGCTGCGTGACGACCCCGAGCGGCGGGCCGAGATGGGGCAGGCGGGCCGGGCCGAGGTGGCCGCCAAGCGCACGTGGAGCCGCGTCGCGGAGACGTACCGTGACCTTTACCGATCACTTACCGCTTCATGACCTTCGGACGACTCCTGGAAAACAACCGGTTTGTGATGCGTTCAATGGCATTAGACGTGGCTCGTTCGGACTTGAGATAGCCTTTGCGACCATGAAGTGTTGTTTCCGGCATCCCAAGGTCACCCGGTGAGCGAGCGCAACGAGCCCGCCGGCGACACTGGCGCCCCCGTGGGCGGGGCCGGCGAAGGAGGCCGAGTGAGCACCTACGACCTGGCCGTCATCGGTCTCGGATATGTCGGCATGCCCCTGGCGAAGGAGGCCGCGGGGGCCGGACTGCGCGTCGTCGGCTTCGAGGTCGACCCCCTGAAGGTGGAGGCCCTCAACGCGGGCCGCTCCTACATCGACGACCTCACGGACGCCGACCTGGAGCACATGCTGGCCGGTGGGTTCACCGCCACCCTGGACGAGTCGGTCCTGGCCGAGAGCGCGACCGTGGTCATCTGCGTGCCGACCCCGCTCGACGAGGACCACCGCCCCGACCTGTCGGCCGTCGAGGGCGCGACCGCGACCGTCGCCCGTAACCTCTCCAGGGGCACCCTGGTCGTCCTTGAGTCGACCACCTGGCCCGGCACCACCGACGAGGTCGCCCGCCCCATCCTTGAGGCCTCCGGCCTCACCGCGGGCACCGACTTCCACCTCGCCTTCTCACCCGAGCGCATCGACCCGGGCAACGCCAAGTACGGCATGCGCAACACCCCCAAGGTGGTCGGCGGTTACACGCTCGCCTGCCGGGAGCGCGCGGTCGGGTTCTACTCCCGCTTCGTCGAGCAGGTCGTGCCGGTCAGCGGCACCCGCGAGGCCGAGATGGCCAAGCTGCTGGAGAACACCTACCGGCACGTCAACATCGCCCTCGTCAACGAGATGGCGATCTTCTGCGACGAGCTGGGCGTGGACCTGTGGGAGGCCATCGAGGCCGCCTCGACCAAGCCGTTCGGTTTCCAGAAGTTCCTGCCCGGACCGGGCGTCGGCGGCCACTGCATCCCGGTCGACCCGTCCTACCTCTCCTACACGGTGCGCAAGCTGGGATACCCCTTCCGGTTCGTCGAGCTGGCCCAGGAGATCAACGAGCGGATGCCGGCCTACGTGGTCGCCCGCGTCCAGCGGCTGCTCAACCGGCACAGGAAGGCCGTCAACGGCTCCAAGGTGCTTCTGCTCGGCGTCACCTACAAGCCCGACATCGCCGACGAGCGCGAGACCCCGGCCCTCCCGGTCGCGCGGGCGCTCGTCGAGCTCGGCGCCGACCTGGTCTTCGCCGATCCCTACGTCAAACAGTGGCGGGTCGACGGCGTCGAGGTCCCCCGCGAGGAGGACCTGGCGAAGGCCGTCACGGAGGCGGATGTGACGGTGCTGCTCCAGCAGCACGCCGCCTTCGACCTATCGATCGTCGAGGACCACGGCAGGCTCGTGCTCGACACCCGAGGCGTTCTCGCCGAGGGTGAACGCGTCGAGCGGCTCTAGTAACGAAGGGCTGCGCGCAGTGCACGTGCTCGTCATGACGGTGGTGCATCACCCCGAGGACGCCCGGATTCTGCACCGGCAGATCCGCGCGCTGGTGGACGCCGGTCATGAGGTCACGTATGCCGCGCCGTACACCGCGCGGGGCGTCATGGCCCGGTCGTGGGTGAACGGCGTCGATCTCCCCAGGGCAGCCGAGCGTAAGCGGCTCACCGCCGTACGCGCCGCCCGCAAGGTCTTCAAGCGCATGCGTGGCCAGGTGGATCTCGCGATCGTGCACGACCCCGAGCTGCTGCTCGCGGTCGTCGGCGTGCGCAACCGGCCCCCGGTGGTCTGGGACGTCCACGAGGACACCCCGGCGACCCTGTCGCTGAAGCCCTGGCTGCCCGCGTTCCTGCGCCCGCCGGTGCGTTTCCTGGCCCGCCTGCTTGAGGGTACGGCCGAGCGCCACCTGCACCTGCTGCTGGCCGAGAGCGCCTACGCGGGCCGCTTCCACAGGACGCACCTGGTGGTGCCGAACGAGACGTGGGTCCCCGACCAGGTGACGGCGCCGGGCGGCGACCGGATCGTCTACCTCGGCTGGTTGTCGGAGGCGCGCGGGGTGCGCGAGGCCATCGAGGTGGCCAGGCTGCTGCGGCCGCACCGGGTCGCGGTCGAGCTGATCGGCTACGCCGACCCGCAGTCGCGCCCGATGCTGAACGAGGCGGTCGCCGAGGGCCTGCTCGAATGGCGTGACTTCATGCCGAACGACGAGGCGCTCAAGCGGCTCGACGGCGCGCTGGCCGGGCTCTCGCTGCTGCGTGACGAGCCCAACTACCGGCACTCCATGCCCACGAAGATCGTGGAGTACATGGCGCACGGCATCCCGGTGATCACCACTCCCTCGCCACGGGCGGTCGAGCTGGTCGAACGCTACAACAGCGGTGTCGTCGTGCCGTGGCAGGACCCCAAGGCCGTGGCCCAGGCCGTCGTCTTCCTGCGGGACGACGTCAAGGAGCGGCATGGCCAGGGCGCGCGGGGGTACGCGGCGGCCCGTGCGAACCATCACTGGCCGAACTCGGCACGTCGTTTCGTCTCCCAGCTTGAGGCGTGGGCGGGGGTCAAGAGCTGATCTCCGGCACGGGGAAGCCGTTTATGTCCGCCTGATCGTGAGAACGGTAGTGTCCTGAAAGTGCGCTGGCTGACCGCTTTCCTGGGCCTGGCGATCCTCGCAACCGCCGTCGTGGCGGTCGTGATGGTCCTGCCCCGTGGCGAGAGCGCCTCCACGGCCCGGAGCACACCGTCCACCTCTTCGCAGAGCCCGCCGGACCCGTCGGCCTCCCCCTCGGGCACGCCGTACACCGATCCGTGCGGGACGTTCGACACGGCCGTGCGGTCTCCGTACGCGCTGACCGGCTACTGGCTGATCCCCACGACCGACCACTGCACCTGGCGCAGGCAGTTCACGGCCATCCACGAGGTGGGCGGCGACACCGTGATCCGGATCGGCTGGGGCCTGCAGGCCCGCAGGACGTCCGAGGACGGCCGTGTCCTGGAGAAGGAGGGGAACAAGGCCGACCCCCGCTACGCCTCCTGCGTCGAGGACGGCGTGCCGTGCGTCGAGGCGGCCGAGCGGGACCTCAAGGCGGCCAACCCGGGCAACCGGGTGAGCTGGACGTTCGTCTACCGGACCGACGAGGCGTTCGGCGACGGGCTGTTCCGCTGCCCGGCCTACGAGCGCCGGATCGTCGCCGGGGACACGGTCTTCTACCGGTTGCTCGCGCCCGACGACGGCACCGACGACCCCAGCTGCGACAACATCAGGAACAGGGGACGCGGCTACCACCTGATCCTGGTGGCCGCCGCGAAGAAGGACAGCCTCACCGAGCTGCTCGACCTCGGCGACCGGTTCGGGGTGAAGGTCTTCCCGGCGCTGCCGCTGGCCCCGCGCGACCCGGCGCAGAGCACCCGCGCCTCGGAGCGCGGCACCGACACCCTGACCACGCTCACCCGGCGCATCCTGCAGGACTACGGCGACCGCTTCGCGAACCGGACCTCGCTCGGCGGGTTCTACCAGCCGTTCGAGCTGCAACTGCGGGACATGAAGGCCGAGCATCCGACGCTGGCGGTCTACGCCTCCCAGCACCAGATCGTCGAACAGGAGATGCCGGGCAAACCCATCCTGGTCAGTCCCTACCTGGACGCGCGCAAGCGGCTGCCGTTCAGCGCGACGCCCCAGGAGGTGGCCAAGGGCTTCGAGGCGCTGGCCAGGACCGGCGTCGGCATCATCGCGCCGCAGGACAGCCGGGGCACGGGCAAGGTGGGGCTGTTCTGGCCCGACCAGCGGGGCCAGCGGGTGGACGAGCGGCTGAGGTCCGTCGTGGGGGAGACGACCAACGGCGACGCCTACCACGGCTCGACCCGCGACTACTACCGGGAGATGGCGGCGGCCAGGACCAGTATGGTCGAGCAGGGCTACGACGTGCAGCTCTGGGCCAACGTCGAGGCGTTCGAGCCGTCGTCGGACGAGCCGTGCGCCGCCAGGACGGGCACCAGGGGGCGCACCGACAAGAAACGGCTCGACACCGCGGTGACCCAGGTCGGCCGGTACGTCTCGAAGATCGTCTCCTACATGTGGAGCGACTTCTTCACCTGCGGTTCGCCGTCCCTGTCCGAGGAGGTCGCCAGGGACGCGGGCAGGCCGATCCCGGTCGACGCCGTCCACCGTCCGCGTGACATCCAGGACGGCGTCGAGATCCGCGGCTACGACATCCCGGTCGGCTCGACGGTGACGATCACCTGGCCCGGTCAGGAGACCCCCGAGGTCACCAAGGTCACCGGGGTCGATCTCGAAGCGCTCCCGGCCGACCTGCCGGAACGCGTCAGGACGGCGTGGTTCCCGTTCAACTGGAACGGCGTGCCGCAGGGGACGTGGGTGCGGATCAAGGTGACCGCGCCCGACGGGCGCGCGGCGGCCGAGTCCTTACACGTTCGCGTGGGCTCCTGAGCGGTGTAACGTGCCTGACATGGTTCCGCGCATCCCCGTCAGCGTGGACCTTGTCGTTCTCACAGTGCGGTGCCAGGAGCTGAGCGCGCTCGTCTGGCGGCGGGACAAGCAGCCCTACGAGGGGCGCTGGGCCCTGTCCGGCGGCTTCATCCACCTCGACGAGGACCTCCCCGCCGCCGCGGAGCGCGTGCTCGCCGAGCGGGCGGGCCTGCCCGGTGCGCCGGTCCACCTGGAGCAGCTGCAGACCTACGGCTATCCCGACCGTGACCCGCGCCAGCGCGTCCTGAGCGTGGCCTACCTCGGCCTGGCCCCCGACCTGCCCGCCTCGACCGAGGCCCACATGAGCTGGCAGCCGGTCTCCTCGCTCAGGGAGATGGCCTTCGACCACCGGCGCATCATGGTCGACGGGATCGAAAGGGCCAGGGGCAAGCTCGAATACACCCCGCTGGGCGCCGCCTTCTGCCCGCCCGAGTTCACGGTCGCCGATCTTCGCCGGGTTTACGAGATCGTCTGGGGTCGCGCGCTCGATCCGCGTAACTTTCACCGGAAGGTCACCAAGGCGGAGGGCTTCCTGGTGCCGACGGGCCGTACGACCACCCGTGACGGGGGCCGTCCGGCCAAGCTGTACCGCAGGGGACCTGCGGTTTTCCTGCATCCCCCGATGCTGCGCTCCCTGAAGGAGTAGGTCCGGAGACAGTCCCCACGGGGAAGGCTTCCGACGCATCGAATCTCAAGGGATGAAAACCATTCCCTCGTTATAGACATGAAAATGGTTATCGCTTACGCTATTTCCACACTGAGAGGTTAAGAACGCAAAATCTTGAAATTTCAGGATGTCGTCGGGGTTGTTCCGCGACGATTGTCCTGGTGGTCTCGGCGACCGTGAACCCGGCACCGGACGGCGACGGCTCACCCGGCGAACGGCCATGCCTCCTCACCGTCAGGTGGTGGGGGCGGAGGCCGGGCCGGGGCGGGAACCGTCCGGACGCGTGACGCCCTTCCCAGGCACGGAACAGGCTTTTCTCAAGACAGGAGAGTGCTGATGGCGCGGCGGACACTTGCGCCCGGCGTGGAGATCTTCTCGGTGACGACCGGGACGGTACGGCAGGCGGCGGGCACGACGGGACGTTCCGAGACCGAGCCCCGCGGGCGACTGCGGGCCGGGGCGGGCAACGGTCACGCGGAACGCCGCGTGGGCCGGGCCGTACCCGAGGAGTCCGCGAAGGTGACGGTGCTGCGGACCGCCGCGGGCGAGTTCCTCCCCGTCCAGCAGGAGATCGGCGGAGACCTCGACCAGCTCGACCCGGGAACGCTGCGGACCTTCGAGGACCGTGGGCTGCTGGTCGAGCGCGAACCCCGCTCCTGGCCGGGTCCCGTCGCCGTGGTCGGCGGCGGAGCCATCGCGCTCGCGCTGTCCGAACTGCTCGCGCGGATCGGTGCCGAGGTCCACCGGGTGCCGACCCCGGACGCCGCCCTCGGCTGCGCCGCCGTCAGCTGGTGCCAGGACGACCACCCGCCCGCCGAGTGGGCCAAGGCCGACGTCCTGCTCACCGAACGCTCGATCGCCTGGCAGCGCTGCTCGGTCGAGGGCGCGACCGCGGTGCTCGAACCCATCTCCTCGGGCCCCGAGGACCTCACCCACTCCGACGTCAGGGCCAGGCGGCTGGCCGCCTCCGCCACTCCTGGGCACCTGCAGGCCTACTGGAGCAGTGAGCGCCGCAGAGGGCCCTCCCCGGTCGGCCCCGCCGAGGCCTGGTTCGTCGCGGCGCTGCTCGCCGCCGACCTGGAGGCCTGGGCCGCCCGCCGTACGGTGTCACGGGGGTTGAGGCTGGTCGACCTGATCAGCCTGACCGTGACGGAACAGCCGATCCTCCCGCTGTCGGTGGTCTCCTCAGGGGACGCCTGACCGCGAAACGCCCATGGACAGGCGCCGGGTCCCCGGGGGGGTGGAACCGGCGTCTACCGGCCGGCGACCGGACATCCCACGTCCGGTCGCCGGCCGGACATCTTTCACCCGTTCGGCTCGGAGACCTGCTCGGAGGCCTCCGCTCCGGCATTCCAGGAGGATGCCCCATCCGCCTGCTCCTCATAAAGTAAGGTCATGCCTCGTTTCCGTGCGATTCTGGACACCGTGCCCCCCTACCGGGCGGGCAAGGCCGTGGTGTCAGCCGACGGCCGGTCCTTCAAGCTGTCCTCGAACGAATCCCCCTACGGTCCGCTTCCCTCCGTGGTCGAGGCGATCTCCAAGGCGGCCGCCCAGGCTCATCTGTACCCCGACCCCGGGGTGGGCGCGCTGACCAACGCGCTGGCGGAGCGCTACGACGTGCCCGCGGAGCACGTCGCGGTCGGCGCGGGCTCGGTGACGCTGCTGCAGCAGCTCTTCGAGACCGTGGGCGAGCCGGGGGCCGAGGTGATCTACGCCTGGCGGTCGTTCGAGGCCTACCCGCTGATGGCCGACCTGTCGGGTTCCACCTCGGTGCGGGTCCCGCTGGCCGACGAGACGCACCACCTCGACGCCATGGCCGAGGCGATCACCCCGCAGACCCGCATGATCTTCGTCTGCAACCCGAACAACCCCACCGGCACGGTCGTGCGCTCGGCCGAGCTGGCGGCCTTCCTCGACCGGGTCCCCGAGGACGTGCTGGTCATCCTCGACGAGGCATACCGCGAGTACGTCAGGGACACCGACGTCACCGACGGTCTCACGATCTACCGCGACCGGCCCAACGTGGCCGTGCTGCGCACCTTCTCCAAGGCGTACGGCCTGGCCGGGCTGCGGGTCGGCTACCTGATCGGCAACGAGCCCGTCGCCGCGGCCGTCCGCAAGACCGTGGTGCCCTTCGCGGTCAACCACCTCGCCCAGGTGGCCGCGATCGCCTCGCTTGAGGCCGAGGCCGAGCTGCTCGAACGGGTCGAGACCGTGGTCAAGGAGCGCGACCGGGTCCGTGACACGCTGATCTCCCAGGGCTGGACGGTGCCGGTCACCGAGGCCAACTTCGTCTGGCTGCGCCTGGACGGGCGCACCCTTGAGTTCGCCGGGGCCTGCGCGGCCGAGGGCGTCGCCGTGCGTCCCTTCGAGGGTGAGGGCGCCCGCGTCTCCATCGGCTCCCCCGAGGCCAACGACACCTTCCTGGCCGTCGCGGAGGCCTTCCTGAAGGGCTGACGCACCCGGGGCCCTGGCAGAGAGTCCCCTGGGGTGTCCCAGGGCTCCCACGGGGCTCTCAGGCCCCTGTGGTCCCTTTTGTAGGAACCCGTCCCTACGCGGGGGCGGGTTCCTTCTCTGTCACGACCGGCGCCTTCCTGCGTTCGGTCGAGACCACCAGCGCCACGCCGACGACGATCACCAGGCCCGCGACGACCATCGAGCCGGTGACCACCTCGCTCAGGATGAGTCCGCCAAGGACGACCGCGACGACGGGGTTGACGTAGGCGTAGGTCGAGACGAGGGAGATGGGGGCGTTGCCCAGCAACCACACGTAGGCGGTGAAGCCGACCAGCGAGCCCATCACGATGAGGTAGGCGAGCCCGATCCAGGAGCGCCCGGAGACGGCCGCGAGGTTCAGGTGTTCACCCGCCGTCGTGCCGACCAGCGCCAGTCCGACGCCGCCCACGATCATCTCGACCGCGCTGGCCGCGAAGGGGTCGGCGGGCATCGGGATGCGCGAGGACAGGAACGAGCCCACCGACCACGAGATCGAGGCCAGCAGGATGATCGCGATCGACGTGCCGTTCGACGAGCCGCTCGCCCCGGTCAGGGAGAGCACCGCGACACCGGCGAACCCGACGAGCACCCCGGCCAGCGTCAGTGCCCGGGGCCTGTCGCGCGCGACGACGCGCAGGATCACCAGCCACAGCGGCACGGAGGCGACCAGCAGCGCGGCCAGGCCGCTGGAGATGTGCTGTTCGGCCAGCGCGACCATGCCGTTGCCCGCGGTCAGCAGCAGCACGCCGACCAGCGCGGCCCCGCCGAACTGCTTGGCCGTCATCCGGAAGGGGCCCGGTCCCTTCAGCAGCAGGATGACAAGGCTGAGAACCACCGCGGCGGTGGTGAAGCGCATCGCTCCGCTGAGCAACGGGGGAATCGTCTCGATGACCACCCGGATGCCGAGATAGGTGGAACCCCAGACCACGTAGACGATCGCCAGCGCGCCCCAGACGAGGAGAGACGTGCGTCTGTCAGCAGCGTCATAAGCCATAGCTCCTGACAATATCCCCTTATATGGAGAAACCTCTCGCGGATTTCAGTCCTTGAGACGACCCTCCCGAGCCTCGGAAGCAGAAAGCGCCGTCACCCCCGGATGTCCTCGCGGACCCGGAGGATGACGGCGCGGCGGCCCCGGGGTATGGGCCGTGCTGCAGTACGGCGCAGGCCCCGGAGCCACGGACACACGAAGGTCGCGGCCCGGACCGCGACAGGGGCCCCGGCGGAGGCTGCGACCTCAACGGTCTCAGTGGCCTCGGCGGAGCCCGGACAGTCCTTCTCCACCCCGGAAGCCCCAGGGGTCTCCGAAGTCCTGGCAGGGACTCCGGTGGGGACTTCGTGGGAGGTGTCGAAGGGAGCCTCGACAGCCGCGGCAGCGAACTCGGCGGCCTCGGCGGTCTCGGCGGACCTCAGCGGGTTCCCAGCTTCTCCACGATCAGCCGGTAGAGCTGGCGTGGACGACCGGGCTGCGGAGTGCGGTTCGGCGGAAGCGGCCACGCGAGCCCCTCGTCGACCAGCGTGCGCAGCAACCGCCGTGCCGTACGCGGGGTGACGCCGAGCATCTTGCCCGCGCCCTCCGCGTCCACCACGGTGTCCCCGCCCTCCAGCTTGGCGGCCAGCCGTGCCAGCACCTCCACGCCCTTGGGCTTCAGCGGCCCGCCGCCCTGCGGAGGCATCCTGGGCGCCGGGATGAGCGCCCTGCCCTCCCGGTCGACGGCGAAGCCCTGGGCCTGCTTGCCCGCCTGCGTGCGCGCCAGGGCGGCCCTGGCGTGCGACTCGGCGTCATGCGTCGTACGGCCCATGCCGACCCCGACCTCGACCGCCAGCCCCAGCTCGTCACGCACCCGGGCCGCGAAGGGCAGCACCCGGAAGCCCTCGGTCGCCGTGGCGACCGAGCCGCGTGTCGCGGTGACCATGTAGCTGTGGTCGTCGACCGCGGTCACCGAGGCGTTGATGCGGTTCGCCTCCTGCACCAGCAGCCTGTGCAGCGACAGCCTCAGCTCGTCACGCCAGTAGCGCGGCGCGGCCCTGCGGACCGGCTCGCGGAGCGTGGGAACCTCGACCAGCACCACCGTGAGCTGAGACTCCTCCAGCCTGTGGTGCGCCCCGAGCAGCGCCGCGGTGTGCAGCGCCGTACGGACCGCGGCGGAGGTGGGGCGGATCCTGACCACCGGAACCCCGGCCGTCTGCAGCCGGTCGGCGACGGCGGGCAGGCAGGTGAGCGCCCCGCTGGTGTTCCCCTGGCGCGCCAGGCGCTCGTGGAAGGACGCGATCGTGCCGGTGGCTCCCGGCTCGTCGCGGCTGTGCACGTCCCCGGCGGGCAGCCCGAGGTCGGCGTAGGCCTCCTCGATGTCGGCCCGTCCGAGCACGTCGATGCTGACCCTCCTGGGGTCGATCCGCTCGTCCAACGCTGCCCTGGCCAACGCGGCGATCAGTGCCGCGCCGCCGAGCTGGACATACGTCGCGGGCATCGTCAGCACCCCCGATCGTCTGGCCAGGTCGTAGGGAACCGGGCTGGCGAACAGACAGGCGTCGACTCCCGCCCCGAGGCGGGTCACCTTGTCGGCCGCCTCCTGTTCGTCCCGGTACGCAGCGGCCACCAGGCGGCACGGCAGAGGTGCCGCCGCATGTCCCATAAGCATCACTCTTTCTACGAGGTCATGGGGGCCCACCACACCGATAGTGAGGTCCGGTGTCATGGCACCCGGGCGTGACACTCGTGGAGTTTCTTCGGCCCGCTCGACCAATGTTCGTCCCATCCTGCCGTCCCTGTTGATTCGGCTCTCTTTTGGAACGATCGCTTGCGAGGGCCGTAATGTCACGCCCGTTTAGAGGTCAATTCTTGGAGGAACCCACGGTCTAAACCCTGACTGACAGTGTTTACACAGGTCAGAGCGCTTTTTGGGAGACTGAAACCGGTTGATTATCAGGCAGAAATCTCTCGGTGGACATCCGCGCCCAGCGCCTGCATACGCTCGGCCAGATAAGAGTGGCCCCGGTCGATGAGATATCCTGACCCGATCACGGTCTCTCCCTGGGCCGCCAGACCGGCCAGGACCAGGGCGATGCCGGAGCGCAGGTCATGGGCGGTGACGTCGGTTCCGGTGAGCGGAGTGGCGCCCCGGACGACGGCGCTGTTCTCCTTCACTTCGATGTCGGCGCCCATTTTGTTCAGTTCTGCGGCCAATGCGAACCGACCGTCGAAAATCCGTTCGTGGATGTAGCTCGCGCCGTCCGCGAGACAGGCGACCGTCATGATCGGCGACTGCAGATCGGTGGCGAAGCCGGGGTAGGTGTCGGTGATCACGTTGATCGGGCGCAGCGGGCGGTCCCTGCGCACGTGCAGCACGGCGCCGTGGTCGGCGAACTCCACCCCCATCTGCTCCAGCTTGTAACGGACGACACCGAGGTGGTCCAGGTCGGCGCCGACCAGGTTGACCTCGCCGCCGGTGATCGCGGCGGCCATGGCGAACACGCCGGCGTCGAGCCGGTCGGGCATCACGGTGTGCTCGACGGCCTGCAGCTCGTCGACGCCCTCGACGGTGATGAAGCCGGTCCCGCCGCCGCTGATCCGCGCGCCCATCCTGGTCAGCATCTCGATCACGTCGAGGACCTCGGGCTCAAGGGCCGCGTTCTCGATCACGGTCGTGCCGCGCCCGAGGACGCCCGCCATGATCAGGTTCTCGGTGCCGGTGTGCGAGGGGGTGTCGAGGTACAGCGTGGCGCCGGTGAAGCCCGCCGTCTTGACGTGGATGACGGCGTCGCCCTCGTCCACTACCGCGCCGAGCCGCTTGTAGCCCAGGTAGTGGAAGTCGAGGTTGCGACTGCCCAGGTTGCAGCCGCCGACCCCTTCGATGACGGCCTCGCCGAGGCGGTGCAGCAGCGCCGGGACGAACAGCACCGAGCCGCGGAACCGGCGGGCGATCTCGGCGGGCAGCACGGGGCTGCTCAGCGTCGAGGCGTCGATCACCAGCGTGCGTTCGGCCTCGTGGAGCTCGACCTTGGCGCCGACGGCCTCGGCCAGCTCGACCGCGCGGCGGACGTCCTCGATGATGGGGACGTTGCGCAGCACGGTACGGCCTCTGGGCGCCAGGAGGGCCGCGCCGATCATGGGAAGCACGGCGTTCTTGGCGCCCTGGATGAAGGCGGTTCCACGGAGGGGATTGCCACCGCGCACGCGGTAACGGACCATGCTTCATGCTCCTTGGGGGTGGGGGACGATATTCGTACGACATGGGGGGCGGTGGCCGGAAGGCGTCGGCCAACACTAGCCGTTGGATGCCCCTGAACCTGCTATTTCGTGGGGAAACCGGACCCGGTCAGCGGACTGACCAGAAGCTTCCGCGCGAAAGTCTCGACGGTTCCCACATGACAATTTCCACTCGGCCGTGAAAGCTCCCGCGGTTCGTGTGCCCCGCCGGGCGGGCCGTGCGACGCCTGCGTCACCGGCCAGAGTTTATTCACGCGGTACGGGTGCCCCTGCCCGAGGGGGTCAGCGGGGAGGCGGCCGTCAGCAGGGTGTCGGCCCGCTGGTCCACGAAGCGGGTCACGACCTGCTGGCCGTACCCGAAGACCATGGCCCAGACCAGGATCGCAGGCTGGGAGCCGAGCCCGGACATGCCCGGGACGAACCCGGAGTTCAGGATCAGCAGCCCGAGCACGGCCGTCGCCACCCCGGCGGGCGCCTTGAGCAGGGTCTGGGCGACCGCCAGCGAGTAACGCGTGGACAGGTCGGCGCGGGTGGACAGCGAGGCCGCGCTGGACAGCGCCGCGCCCAGCACGCCGACCAGGGCGACGAGCGGGACGTCGCCGTGACCGGGCCGGTGGCCGCCGGTCGGGCAGATCTGGGCGGGCATCAGGCCCTGGGCCTGGACCACCGACTGGTTGCCGCACATCGGTACCGCGTCCGGCCAGATGGCGCCGACCGCCACCAGGCCGAACACGATCACCGACAGCATGAGGACCCCGCCGAGCAGCAGGTTGCGGAAGCTGCGGACCCGGCCGCTCTCCATCGCCTGCGCGGTGTAGGCCGCCCGCAGCACCGACTGCATCAGCGGCCTGTCACCCTCGCCCAGGTCTCCGGCGGCGATCCTGGCCTGCAGCTGGACCAGCCTGGGGTCGTCGCCGGGCAGGTAGGCCCTGCCGATCGCGAGGACCTCGGTCGCCCGGCCGCACAGCTCGGGCGTCGGCAGCACGCCGTACAGCATCACGGTCGCGCTGTTGACGTTCGACCAGGCGCCCTCGACGGCGTGACCGGTCAGCCAGCGGCGCAGGCCGTGCCTGCTCCTGGCGTAGGACTCGGCGCGGGCCAGGTGCGTGCCGATGCCCTCGCCCGCCGAGGCGGACGAGCCCGTGCGCTCGCACGCGGTCAGCGCGCGCTCGGCGTCGGCCCTGATCTCCTCGCTGCGGGTCGCCACGTACACGCGCCAGATGCCGGGCCAGCGCAGGACGCCGGTGTCGCCGATCCGTTCCGGGGAGACTGCGTCGAGCGACATCGTTCCTCCGTTGGGCGCGGGCCGTGGGGGATCGGGCCGGGAGTGTTCCCGGCCCTCGGGGTGTGCCGATTCGACGGTACGTCCCCGTGCCCCGGGACGCCGGGCCTTCGCGGAGCCGGGGCTCAGAGGCCCTGGACCGCGATGTCCGTACGGTGGTGCGAGCCGCGCATCCGGATGCGGCCGACCGCCTGGTAGGCGGCCTCGCGGGCGGCGGCGACGTCGGCTCCGGTGCCGACCACGCTGAGCACCCGCCCGCCCGCCGACAGGACACGGTCGCCGTCGGCGGCGGTCCCGGCGTGCAGCACGTAGGCGTCGTCCGCCACCTCGGAGAGCCCCTCGATGACATCGCCCTTGACCGGGTCCGCGGGGTAGTTCTCCGCCGCGACGACCACGGTCACCGCCGCGCCCTCGTGCCAGGAGAGCGGACCGAACCGGTCGAGCGTGCCGTTCGCGCAGGCCAGCAGCAGGCCGGCGAGCGGCGTCGCGAGCCGGTCGAGCACGACCTGGGTCTCGGGGTCGCCGAACCGCGCGTTGAACTCGATCACCTTCGGGCCGTCCTTGGTGAGCGCGAGCCCGACGAAGAGCACCCCCGTGTACGGCGTGCCGCGTTCGGCCAGCTCGGCCACGGTCGGCAGGACGGTCTCGGCCATCACCCGGTCGGTCAGGTCGGCGGGCGCCCAGGTCAGCGGCGTGTAGGCGCCCATGCCGCCGGTGTTGGGGCCCTTGTCGCCGTCGTAGGCGCGCTTGTGGTCCTGGGCGGGCAGCAGCGGCACGGCCGTCGAGCCGTCGCAGAGCGCGAACAGCGAGACCTCGGGGCCGTCGAGGAACTCCTCGATGACGACCCGTCCGCACGCCGCCGCGTGCCCGAGCGCCTCCTCGCGGTCGTCGGTGACCACGACGCCCTTGCCCGCCGCGAGCCCGTCGTCCTTGACCACGTACGGCGCGCCGAACGCGTCGAGCGCCGCGGCGGCCTCCTCGGGCGTCTCACAGGTGTGGGAGCGCGCGGTCGGCACGCCCGCCGAGGCCATGACGTCCTTGGCGAAGGCCTTGGAACCCTCGATCCTGGCCGCCTCGGCCGAGGGGCCGAAGCACGGGATGCCCGCCTTCCTGACCGCGTCGGCGACCCCGGCGACCAGCGGCGCCTCGGGGCCGATCACGACCAGGTCGGCCCGCAGGTCCTCCGCGAGCCCGGCGACGGCCCCGGGGTCGGTCGGGGTGACCGGGTGCAGGGTCGCGATCCGCGCGATCCCCGGGTTTCCCGGAGCACAGTGGACCTCGGTGACCTGGGGGTCCGTCGCCAGAGACCGGCACAGGGCATGCTCGCGCCCGCCGGATCCAATCACAAGAATGCGCACTCGGGAGAGCTTATCCGCCGGGCATGGGACGACTGTCCACAGGCTGTGGACAAGGTGTTCGACCGCGTACCGCCCGGGGTTGACGAACTTCCGCGTGTCGATCTTCTCTGTGACATATCCTGATGAAAGAGCTGATCTAGCTGTAAACGGGACATGAATTTCGTTGGGTTCCGCATGATCGCCCCTTGTGACCGAGGGTATCCTGGGAGTCCGCCCCCAAGCATGTGCTAAGTTTGGGCGGCTTTGGCGTGTCTGATGCTGATTGGAGGTGGTTGGGGATGACCTCTGGCGATCCCAGCAGTACGTGCTCGCGCACACGTGCTGTGCGCACTCTCGACCACTCCACACCGGTGTCCGACCGGCTGCGCACGCATTCTCTTTGAGTTGAGGTGACACAACGTCGCGTGCGATCAGTGCCGGTTCGGGCGGGAAGGCCTGACATGCGCTCTTCGCTTCTGTTCCCCCGCATCAAGCACGTACGTGCCGTTCGTACCCCGCGTCCCAGCCTCTCGGCTGCCGACCGTGCGAACTCCCCCTGTGTCCCGCCGAGCGACTCGCTCGTCGAGTACGCCGCCTACGTCAACGGCAAGAAGATCGACGCCCTGGGCATCGTCGACGCCCTCGAACTCGTCCGCGAGCACAACGCCGCGCAGGAGAAGGGCAACGCCTTCGTCTGGGTCGGCCTGCACGAACCCGACGCCCCCGAGGTCGAGTGGCTGGCAGAGGTCTTCGCCCTGCACCCCCTCGCCGTCGAGGACGCCGTCAAGGCTCATCAGCGTCCGAAGGTCGAGCGGTACGGCGACTCGCTGTTCGTCGTCCTGAAGACCGTCGCCTACCTCGACCACGACGAACTCACCGCGACCAGCGAGATCATCGGCACCGGCGAGATCATGGCCTTCGTCGGCCCCGACTTCGTGGTCACCGTACGGCACGGCACGCACTGCCCGCTGACCGAGGTGCGCCAGCGCCTTGAGGACAAGCCCAAGCTCCTCAGCCGGGGCCCGACCGGCGTGCTGCACGCCATCGCCGACCACGTCGTCGACAAGTACCTCACCGTGGCCGACCTCATGCAGACCGAGCTCGAAGACGTCGAGGCCATGGTCTTCGCCGAGGTCAGCGCCCGCGACATCGGCCGGATCTACAACCTCAAGCGCGAGATGATCGAGATGAAGCGGTCGGTGACCCCGCTGCAGTCACCGCTCGCCACGCTCGCCCAGCGCCGGATGATCCCCTCGGAGATGCGCGAGTACTTCCGTGACGTCGTCGACCACCTCGCCCGCGTCTGCGAGCAGGTCGAGTCGTCCAACGAACTGTGCAACTCGGTCCTGCAGGCCGCGCTGGCCCGCTCGAACGCCCTCGCCAACGAGGACATGCGCAAGATCTCCTCGTGGGTGGCCATCATGGCCGTCCCCACGATGATCGCCGGGATCTACGGCATGAACTTCAAGCACATGCCCGAGCTTGAGTCCGTCTTCGGCTACCCGCTCGTGATCTGCGTCATGGTGATCGTCTGCACGCTGCTCTACCGGGGGTTCCGCCGCAACGGCTGGCTATGACGTCAGCCGACCGGCGCGCGCATCGGGGAGAGCGGGGTGGCCAACGGCAGGCCCCGCTCGGCCCACAGCACGCGCATCCGGTCGGGATAGTCGGTGACGACCCCGGCGACCCCTAGGTCGAGCAGCACCGCGGCCCTGGCCGGGTCGTTGACGGTCCAGGCGACCACCGGAAGCCCGGCCCTGGCCGCGTCGGACATCAACTCCTCGTCGAGCAGCACGTGGTCGGGCGAGAGCACCGTTCCCCCCGCCGCCAGCGCGGCGGCCGGAAGGTCGCCGCCGAAGTCGTCGAGATCGAGCCCGCCGAACCACGCCGGGTCCATCGTCGCCCGCTCGACCAGCGCGTAACAGGGCATCGCCGGGACCAGGGAGCGGGCGACGCCGAGAATCCGCCAGTCGAAGCTGAGGATCGCCGCCCCGCCGAGCCTGCCGTGCAGGTCCAGCTCGGCGACCACCAACTCGGTCAGCTCACGCGGGTCGGCGCTCAGGTCGGGCCGCGTCGGATCGGACTTCAGCTCGACGTGCAACCGCACCCGGTCGGCCCCGTAGGCGTTCACCAGGGCCAGCACGGCGCTCAGCGTCGGCATACGGGTGTCGGGAACCGGCACCTGGGTGGCGACGAACCGGTCACCCGAGACGAGCGGCAGCCGTACACCGCATTCGAGGGTGCGTAACTGTGCCAGCGTCAGAGTCCCGACGGGCCTGCCCACGTAGGGGAACAGCGGGTCGCCGGGGAAGGCGGGGTAGCGGTCGGCGCTGGTGACCGCGGAGACCGTCAGGTCATGGGTCAGCACCAGGCGCCGGTCGGCCGTCAGCGCGACGTCGAACTCAAGCGCGTCGACACCCAGCTCCAGGGCGTGGGCGAGGCCGGGCAACGTGTTCTCTGGCCGGAGGCCGCGGGCTCCCCGGTGGCCATGGATCTCGGCATGCACACAGGGGACCCTACCGACCCCGGACCCCGATTCCACAGCGCGGCTCGCCCCCTGTTTCCATCGCGCGTCAACCTTGTCACCGCATGTGGTTCGCAAAGTCCTCACCAGCGGACAACCAAGACGGTGCAGCGGATCGGGCCCGGTGCGCGTTCCTAGGTCATGAACGGTGAGACAGTCGCTCAGGCGACCGCGCCACCCGGTGCCCGGGCGGTACTGGCGGACCTGTACCGCGAGCACCGGCTCGCCCTGGTCCGCCTGGCCGTACTGCTCGTGGGGGACAGGGAGAGCGCGGAGGACGTCGTGCAGGACGTCTTCTCCAGGCTGCACACCGCCACGCTGAACGGCGGGCGCCCCGGGACGCTCACGCTGACGTACGTCCGCGTCTGCGTGCTGAACGCCTCGCGCTCCCTGCTGCGCAGACGCGGGGTCGCCGCCAGGCTGAGGCTCACGCGACGGGACTGGCCGATCGGCCCCGATTCGGCCTCCGGCTCCGGCTCCGGCTCCGGCTCCGACTCCGCGGAGACGAGCGTGCTGCTGGGCGAGACGCGCCAGGAGATGCTGGCCGCGCTCGGCAGGCTGCCCAGGAGACAGCGTGAGGTCCTCGTCCTGCGTTACTACCTCGACCTGTCCGACGCCGAGATCGCCCAGGTGACGCGGCTCGGGCAGAGCACCGTACGGTCCACCGTCTCACGGGCTCTGGGACGGCTTGAGCGCGAACTGGGAGGAAAGGCATGACCGGCATCGAGGATCGGCTCAGGGACGCGCTGGCCGCCAGGGCCGAGGCCGTGACGGACGACGGACGGCCCCGCGTTCTCCCCGAACCGCACAGGCCGCTCGCGCGGCCCGGGTGGTGGGCGCCGGTCGCGGTCGCGGCGGCCATGGTGCTCGTGGTCGGCGTCGTCGTCGTGGGAACGCGAACGCGGCTGGTCACGGCCCCGCGACCCGTGTCCTCCTCCGGCGCCCTTCCCCCGCCGATCAGGCAGGTGTGGCCGGACGCGGTGCACGAGGTCCCGGCGACAGGGCCCGGCGGCCGGACGTTCACTCCGGAGACGTTCGTCACCGACTGGATCGTGGTCGGGCAGAGTCTGCGGAAGGACCGGTTCGACGGGCTCTGGGCGTACGACGTCGTCCGGCGGAGGTTCAGCCTGATCGCGTCGTTGAAGGAGCCGATCGACGGGTCGCCGGCCTTCGGGGACGGCCATCTGGCGTGGTCGACCACCCGGGGCCGGACGACCGAGGTGTGGACGGTGTCGATCGCCGGCGGCACGCCACGGCGGCTCGCCAGGTTCCCCGCCGCGATCGACGACGACGACAATTACGAGGGGATGAGCCTGGCCGTGGCAGACGACGCGGTCGTGTGGTCCCCGCCGGGGGGCGGTGTCTACCGGGTTCCGCTGAAGGGCGGGAAGGTGTCCCTCATCGAGGGGACGAAGGGCCAGTGGCTGGTCGAGTGGCCGTGGGCCGGGTGGCCCAGGCGGGGCACCATGACGGACCAGTCGGTTCCCCGTCCCATGGAGCACCTGCGGAACACGCTCACGGGTGAGACGAGGGACGCGGTCCCTCCGGCGGGACACACCTCGTGGTACGAGTGCGGCCTCACATGGTGTTACGGCGGCTCCAACGCCTGGCGACGTGACGGGACGGGCCTGCACGCGATGCCGGGGTCGACGGGCGGGGCGTCCTTCCTGGGCCGTGTCGTTCTGCTTGACCAGACGGACCACGCGGGCAACGGGGGACGCGGTCTCTACGACGCGGCCACGCGCCGCTCCGGCCTGCTGTTCCCCGTTCGGGCTTCCCTGAACCCGAAGGATCATCCTCCCGGCCTGTTCGTGGAGAAGAACCTGTTCTGGTTTAAGAAGGACAAGAAAACCCTGGTTCTGGTGAACCCCAATGTCATAATTCGATGAGGCTTTATTGGTTTCGGTCGGCTGGTAAACGGGTTCGGGTCCTCGACCTCACCGGAGAGCCGTGGCGAGGAGGAAAAGTCCCGCGCTGCCTCCTGGAGCCGTCCGCCCGTGTCCTCGCCCTGGCGGCTCAGGAGGCGGGGGAGACCGCGTCCCCCCCGGGGCCCGGTTCGTTCGGAACAGGTCGGCCGCCGTGAAAACCCTGGTGACGACGGGAGTTGACAACCGGTCCTTACAGGCTTGTTTCGGAAACGGTGTGTGCGAACTCGTGGGAAGGCCCGTACGGCGGTCGGACCGAACGGGTCGTCGGGCTTTCCCGTCGCGGGGCCGCCCGAATGGGAGCCTGTTATGTCGGAACTGACATCCCCTGCTCGGAACAATCGCGGAGGAACAGGAAAACGGTGGTCGCATTCTTTTGACACCGGATGTGGGAATTCACAATGCCACGGGGGCTGAATTCCTCTCGGCACCGGTAGGGGCGATTTCCCGATGACGCCCTTCCGGGGCCGTACGGCGCGCTGTGGGGTTGCCCGGAGGAGTCGGGGTCCGAGATCTGGCTCGTCGTGGGGTGGGCGGGGCCGTACGGCCTTGGGGAGGCTCGGCTGAGGACCTGGATCCTCCCAAGGTCGTACGGCTCGCCGGGGCTTCGCCGGGTCAGCTGAGGAAGGCCGGGCGGAGCATGGCGAAGACCTGGTCCGTCAGGGTCGGGCGGTCGGCTGAGCCGCCGGTGCGCAGCCATTCACGCGCCACCGTGTCGAGGGCCGCCCCTGCGGCGACCGAGGCGAGGTCGGCCTCCAGCGGGGACAGGCCGCGCCCCGTCAGCGACTCGACGATCAGGGCGCGGGCCTCGTCACGCTTCTGCAGGAGCCTGGCCCGTAGCGGGGGAGTGGACTCGATGAGCCGCAGCACCTCGATCTGCGTGTTGATGTGCGCCTCCCAGGCGCGCAGCACCGTGTGCAGGCACTCCCACGCCCCTTCCCCCGGTGGCCGGGCGGAGATCTCCTGGGCGACCCGCTCGGCCGTCGCCTCAAGCTCTCCGAGAAGCGCGTCCTCCTTGGTCGGGAAGTAGCGGAAGAAGCTCCGCTTGGACATCCCGGCCGCCCTGGCGATGTCGTCGACCGTGGTCTCGTCGAAGCCGCGCTCGGTGAACAGCTCAAGCGCCCGTGCGGCCAGCTCGGCGCGCACCGCCCGCCTGGTGCGATCTCGTAACCCCTCCATGACCCAAAATCATACACTCATTGCCAAGCTTGGCACTTGGTGACATATTCAGGGCGACGCTCTTTGGATCGGAGGCTCTCATGCGTGGAAAGACCGTCCTGATCACCGGCAGCACCGGAGGAATCGGCAAGGAGACCGCACGCGGGCTGGCCGCCCTGGGCGCCCGGGTGATCCTCGTCGGCCGTGACCCCGTACGCGCCCGGCGGGCGGCCGACGAACTGGGCGCGGGCGGCGGCCAGGTCGAGGCCCTCGCGGCGGACATGACCCGCCTGGGTGAGATGGCGGCCCTCGCCGCCCGGGTGGCCGAACGCTGCGACCGGCTGGACGTGCTGGTCAACAACGTCGGCGCCAACCCGCCACGCCGTACGCTCACCGAGGACGGGGTGGAGACCACCTTCGCCGCCCACGTGCTGGCGCCGTTCACACTCACCCGTCTGTTGCTGCCGCTGCTCGTCGGCCGGGTCGTCAACATCACCGGGGGCATCCCCGGCGGCCCGATCGACCTGGACAACCTCCAGGCGGAACGGCGCTATCTGGGGTGGACCTTCGCCCAGTACAACCACACCAAGACCATGCAGATGGCGATGAGCCTGCGCTTCGCCGAGGAGGTGGCCGGGACCGGAGTCACGGTCAACGTGGCCTACCCCGGGCACGGCCACACGCCGATGAACCAGTCGCTGAAGGCGGCCGGATTCCCCTACCTCTACCGCCCGATCGTCCCGCTGCTGGGCCTGGTCGCCCCCCGGTTCTTCGCGGACCTCGGCAAACCCGCCCGCTCCAGCATCCACCTGGCCTCAAGCGCCGAGGTCGAGGGAGTGAGCGGAGCCTACTTCAGCATGAAGTGCCGCCGTACGGCCTGGCCGGAGAGCGCCCTGAACCGCCGCAACCAGGACACGATCTGGGCGCTGTGCGAGAACCTGACCCGCGAGGTCATCGGACGCCTCTGATGTAGGAGGCTAGGGGGATGACACAGTCACATATCACTGGTCTTCGAGCTCTTCGGGTCTCCCGGACCTTCCAGGTCGGCGGTGGCTCCCGTGGCTGACCCGAAGCGTCCCGTTCCCGTGATCCGCGAGGCTCGTGAGGAGGACTGGCCGCGGATCTGGCCCATCGTTCGCGACGTCGTCACCGCGCAGGAGACCTTCACCTACGACCCCGCCATGAGCGAGGACGACGCCAGGAACCTCTGGCTCCTGTCGGCCCCGGCCAGGGTGGTCGTCGCGGTCGACGGTGACCTGGTGCTCGGCACCGCCAACATGTACGCCAACCGGCCCGGCCCCGGCGACCACATCGCCTCCGGCAGCCTGATGGTCGCGGGGGAGGCACGGGGCATGGGCGTCGGACGCGCCCTCGTCACGGACATGATCACCTGGGCGAGGCGGGAGGGGTTCGCGGCGATCCAGTTCAACGCCGTCGCGGACAGCAACAGGAGCGCGATCCACCTCTACGAGAGCCTGGGCTTCACCACCCTGGGCACGGCCCCCGGCGCTTTCCGCCACCCCACGGAAGGCCACGTCGGCCTCCGGATCATGTGGCTCCCCCTGTGACGGGCACGGCCTTGCTCACCGGATCACATGGGCATGTCGTGGAGAGGGCGCCGTGTGACACAGTGGCCTCCAGACAGGTTCCTGAGGACCGGGCCGCTGCCGGGAGGAGGGAAGAACCGTCGTACGACCCAGCCACATCCACAAAATGATCAACGCCCTGACTTGCACTTCTGCACTACCGCCGGACTGCCGCAGAACCAGCCGATCCCACCTTCGATCTAACCCGCCTGACCTGCGACTTTACCCCGGGTCCCTCATCACCCTGGAGGGTTACCAGTGACCTCTTCGGTGTGAACGAAGCGCTCTCCCGGTCCCCTCATCACCCTGGAGGGTTCGCAACACTGCGGAACGGCGAACCGCTCTCCGCGGCCGATGGGTCCCTCATCACCCTGAAGGGTTCGCACCACTACAGGAGAAGCGTTGAGGAGGGCCTTGATGTCGGTTTCGCGGTAGCGGCGTTGGTTGCTGGGGGTTCTGACCGAGGGGATCTTCCCGGTGAGGGCCCACCGGTTGACGGTCTTGGGGTCGACGCCGAAGATCCGGGCGACCTCGCCGGGGGTGAGGAGGCGTTCGGTGGTGTCCGGTCCGGTGGAGAAGGTGCCGTCGGGGGCGACGGCCTTGAGCGGGGACATGGGGGCTCCTTCAGTAGCGGAGGGTGTGCAGGATTTGGTCGTGCCGGGCGAGCGCGCGGACGAGCCGGTGCAGGGTCGTACGGCCGAGCACGTCGCGGGCCCCGGCTTTGCGCTGGTCGAGGCGCAGGGGTTCGTAGCGGACGGCCCACCACCTGGGGAGTCCGGGCAGGTTCCGTTCCTCGTACCGCCAGGCGGGGTGGGTGCTGATGAGCAGGTCGATCAGGCGCCGTTCGTCGTCGGTCATGGTCGTCCCTGGTTAGGGAGTGGAAGTGGGGGTGGGTGCCCGGCCCCGAGCCGGGGAGCATGCGGCCGGGCACCCTGGAGGAGGACCGGCCCCACACACTCGGGGCCGGTGCGCCAGACGACTCCCCTTCCCCAGCACGCCAGCGTGCATGGGAACCGTCTTGCGGAGGTGTGGGGGGGGGGGGGCGCCGACCGGGCGGCCCCCGCAAGGCTGTCCGGCGGGGGCCGGGGGGGTGTGGGGCA
>NZ_JBEXZT010000023.1:143033-143444 GCF_040631275.1 Streptosporangium sp. NPDC020145
CCCGCACGCCAGCGGTCATGGCAACCTTATTGCGGTGGTGTGCGGCTCAGGTCCCTCCTACCTGAGCCGCACGTCATGGAGTACGGCGAGCGACGGGTGGGATGACGTCCTCCGCCCGCCGTACTGGCTTCACGAGCGCAGCAGTCTGCGCAACGCCGTAGCCCGACCCGACACAACGGCCTGACCAGGACTTACGGCCTGCACAACCCGGGAGCCCCGGGCCATCTGCCTGACCCGAGTGGTCCGGATAGCACGGGCGACGGCGACGGCCTGAATGCTCGGCGGCACCATCGGGGGCGTCCGGGCGCTCAGCTTGTGTCAACGACGGCTGAATCTTGACCCTCTGACGTCGCCTGAATTCTGACCCCCTGATGTGCTTGATCGTTACTGATCGCTGCTGTGACCCGCCGC
>NZ_JBEXZT010000024.1:0-137268 GCF_040631275.1 Streptosporangium sp. NPDC020145
TTCGAGCGGCTCCTGAATACGTGCGAACGACACGCGACGGGGACCAGCGGGTACGGCGGAGGCGTTGCGCGAGGCTGCCAACAGATGTCCTTCCGGGAGGCACGGATGGAATCGACTGCGCGCATGCCAAACGCCCCGGAAGGATCCGGGGACGTGAGCGGACAGCGCGAGGGCAGCAGAATAGCGCAAATGACAAACGGGACGCCACATTTACTATGAGCGTCAACCTCTCTGCCGGGGTCAGTCTTTCACGGCGGAATCGGCCTCGTCAATTCGCCGGTGCGATGTCCATGGCACTCTGGACGGTTCGTGGCCGTAGAACCGATGCGCATGTGAGATCGTCTCGTCATGGACTTCTTTGACGACTATCTCGGGGGTGTGCGGGCGCGAGGAGCGGTGTTCTGCCGCTCGGTGGTCGAACCGCCGTGGAACGTCCGGTTCACCGGGCCGGTTCCGCTCGGCCTGGTCACCGTGCTCACCGGGGACGCCTGGATCCTCATGGACGGCTCGGCGCCGGAGCCGCTGCACAGGGGAGACGTCGCGCTGGTCCGGGGCGGCAGGCCGTTCTCCGTCGCCGACGACCCGGCCACCCCACCCCAGATCGTCATCGAGGACGAGACCACCTGTTACACGGTCGGCGACGGGCCGGTGCTGGACGCCGACGACCTCGTCCTCGGTCCCCGGACCTGCGGGCTCAGCGACGAGGCGACCGGCACGTTCGTCGTCGCCGGGTATCCGATCCGGGGAGACGTCGGTGACCGGCTGCTGCGCTCCCTGCCGGACCTGGCGATCGTCCAGGGCGGCCAGGACCTGGCGCCGCTGCTCGGCCTGCTGGCCGTCGAGATCGTCAGTGAGGAACCGGGGCAGCAGATCGTCCTCGACCGGCTGCTCGACACGCTGCTGGTCAAGGCGTTGCGCTGCTGGTTCGCCCGCCCCGACGCCGAACCCCCGGCCGGATACCGTGCGCTGGCCGATCCGCGCGTCGGGCGTGTGCTGCGCGCCTTGCGCGACGATCCCGGCCGTCCCTGGACGGTCGCGAGCATGGCGGGGGAGGCCGGGCTGTCACGGGCCGCGTTCGCCCGGGTGTTCACCGAACTGGTCGGGACGCCGCCCATGGCGTACGTGACCGAGTGGCGGATGACCCTGGCCGCCGACATGCTTCGCGAGAACGGCGCGAGCGTGGCGTCGGTCGCCCGCCGCGTCGGCTACTCCGACGGGTTCGCGTTCAGCAACGCCTTCAAGCGCGTCCGTGGCCGTTCACCCGGCGCCCTCCTGGCCGAGGCGCGCCGTTCCTGACCCCGTTCAGGACCTCCACGCTCCGGCGGCGGCCGCCTCCTCGGCGAAGTCACCGAAGGAACGCGGTGCCCGTCCCAGGGCGCGGTACACGCCGTCGGCGACGCGTTCGCCGGCCCCGCGGGCCAGCTCCTCCATCAGGTCGGCGACGGCCTCGACGGTCCCCTCGGGGTATCCCTGCCCGGCCAGCGCGGCGGCGTAGGTCTCCCGGCTGACCGGGACATAGCGGACCCGGTGGCCCGACACGCGGGAGACGGTGGCGGCGACGTCGCCGAAGGAGAGCGCCTCGGGGCCGGTCAGCTCATAGGTCTGACCGGCGTGCCCGTCACCGGTGAGCGCGGCGACGGCGACGTCGGCGATGTCGGCCACGTCGACGAACGCCTCACGGCCCTCACCGGCGGGCAGCGCGAGCTCACCGGACATGATCGGTTCGAGCAGGAAGTCCTCGCTGAAGTTCTGCGCGAACCAGGCCGCCCGCAGGATCGTCCACTCCGGGACCGCGTCGCGCACCGATTTCTCGAACGCCTCCTGCTCCGGGTGCGCCCGGCCGTCCTCCCCGCGCGCCGACAGCAGGACGATCCGCCGGACGCCCGCCTCGGCCGCGCGGTGGGCGAAGGCGGTGACGGCGGCCGGGTCGACGAACTCGGCCATCGGGACGAGGTAGACGGCCCGCGCGCCGTCCAGCGCGGGACCCCAGGTCTCCGGAGCGCCGTAGTCGAACAGGGTGCCGGTCGTGCGGGAGGCGACGCGTACGGGAATCTCCAGGTCGCGCAGGCGGGCGACCACACGGCGGCCGGTCTTGCCGCGGCCGCCCAGGACGAGAATCGGTGCTTGGCTCATGACACCATCACACCGTCTTCGGTGAGACGATCACATGGTCGTACGGCTCACACGCATGTGAGTTCGTCTCACCGGAGACCTCAGCCGAGCTCGTAGTCGAGGTGGTAGGAGTGGACGCCGTCCCTGTTGACGATGCCTCCTGTGCCGCGGACGCCCGTCAGTTCGCCGGTGCCCGAATCGGGCAGGACGTCCCAGGTCAGGGCGGACTCTCCCGCGTGCGCCGTGGCGTTGTGGTGCAGGACGAAGGTGCCCTTGCGGCCGTGCAGGGTTCCGCTGAAGCGTTCGAAGCCCGCGTAGGCCGCCGAGTCCTCGACCCGGGCCACCGCCGTGATGATGTCGGTGGTGCTGGTGCCCACAAGGTCTCCGGAGAAGGTCTTGGTCACGTGGACGAGGGAGAGCGTCGCGCCCTCGGCCTCGTCGTAGGTCTCCGGCTCCCAGCTGTCCAGAGTGAATGTGCCGTCCGCGCGGGGCATGGGGATCTCCTTGCTCGTCCGAGGTACGGTCCCCATCGTGCCGCCCGTACCTGTCATCTTCTGTCAGCTATGACGCCGTGGGTCAGGACAGGCTCCACCGGTCCATGTTCCAGGTGATGGTCGACTGGGCCGGGTTCGGCACGACGTTGCCGATCTTCTCGTCCCACGCGCTCAGGCTCGCGTGCTGGAAGAGCGGAATGGTGGCCACGTCCTCCCACAACTGCTTCTCGATCTCTCCGATGATGGGGATCTGCGCGTTCAGGTCGACGGTCGCGTTCAGCTTCCTGATGAGCCGGTCGACCCTTCTGCTCGAATAACAGCCGTTGTTGTTGCCCTTGCTCTCCCCGTCACACCTCACGGGCGTGGTGTAGGTGGAGGCCCAGCCGCTGACCAGGGCCGAAGCCGACCAGGCGAACAGCGCGACGTCGTAGCCGTTGGCGGGCATCACGGTGCCGAAGAAGTCGTCGGATCCCTTGTCGACGACCTTGAAGCCCGCCTTGTCACAGGCGTTGATGATCAGTTGCACCTCGACCGTGCGCCGCGGGTTCGGGGTCTGGTAGCCGATCTTGACCTCCACCCCGGTCTTGCCCGTCTCGGCCACCAGGGCCCTGGCGCCTTCGATGTCCTGCTTCCCGTAGACCCCCGCACCGCCCGAGGCGGCGATGACCGCCGCGGCGTTGGCCTGGAACGGCGCCACGTTGCGGATCTCCAGGGGTTTGGCGTTCGGGATCACCGGCTTGATCAGGCTGTCGACGATGAGTTGCCTGGGCACGCACTTGGCGAAGGCCTGGCGCAGCCTCTTGTCCTTGAAGGGACTTGAGTCGACGTTGAAGTCCAGGTGTTCGTAGGTGTACTGGTCGGCGACGTTGACCTTGACGCCCTTGATCTGCCTCAGTTCCTTGAGCACGCCGGGTCCCGGCTGCGGCTCGATGATCTGGACCTCCCGGTCGTGCAGGGCCTCGGCCTGCTCGTCGAGGGTGATGAAGCGCTCGATGATGGTCGGGGTCGCCGCCGGGGTGCCCCACCACCTGTCGTTGGCGACGAGGGTCAGGGACTGTCCCGTGTCCATCTTGGAGAGCTTGTAGGGGCCGGAGGACGGGATCAGCTCGGCGGGGGGAAGCGAGACCTCGGAGACCCAGCCGTCGTTGAAGAACTTGATGGCCTTTTCGAGCTTCTTCGCGTCACGCGCCTTGACGGCCGCGATGAACTCGTCCTCGGACAGGCCGCCCTGCCTCTCCACGACGTGGGCGGGCAGCAGTTCGGTCGCGCCGGGCCCGCCCGCGATCCAGTCGGCGAAGGGCTTGTCGTAGACGAGGGAGAAACTCCTGCCGCCCTTCTCGCACGCGGGCAGCCTGGTGTCCTCGACGCCGGTCGTGCCGGAGGTGGAGAAGCCCTTGATCTTCCCGGACTTGAACCCCCACCACAGCAGCACGTCGTCGCAGTCGATCGGGGTGCCGTCGGACCAGACGGCCTTGTCGCTGATCGTGTACTCGACCGTCAGCGGGTCGTCCGAGGTCTTGACGTAGCGGCCGAAGTCCCTGTCGGGGGTGATCTCGCCGTTCTCCCCGTAGAACCAGAAGCCGGTCAGGACGCGTTGCAGCGGTCCGGCGTTGCGTGTGGCGTTCTCGGCGGCGGTGTTGTTGTTGTAGGAGTGGAACTCCTGCTCATAGGCATAGGTGATGCTCCTGGCCCCCGAAGAGACCGGCTCCGAGGTGGCCGGTCCGGAGTCGCCGACTCCGCAGGCGCCCAGCACGAGAACCCCCCCGACCAGCGCTGACAGGAACCTGCCAGACCTCCGCGCATGGAACACGCTAGAACTCCTTAGTAGCCCGGCGCGCTCGCTCGCCGACCTCGGTCGAGCAAAGCTGAACACCATCCCATATTTCCGACAAGTGGGACGAGCCGGGTGTTGTACATCTGAGACAGGTCATCTCGCTTATGGCCTGATTCTTGCGGATATTGGCTCTTGGGCCACTCGTGGGCCCGACAAACCACCCTCCATGATGGGCCACATGACAACCACCCCTCTTCGCACGCGCACGCGTGGGGTGCATCGCGCCTGGATCGTGGCGGGAGTCGCGTTCGTAGCGATCCTCGGCGCCGCCGGGTTCCGAGCGACCCCCGGCGTGCTGATCACCCCCCTGCAGGAGGAGTTCGGCTGGTCACGCGGCACGATCTCGCTGGCCGTCTCGGTCAACCTCATGCTGTACGGCCTCACCGCTCCCTTCGCCGCCGCCCTCATGGACCGCTTCGGCATGCGCAGGGTCGTGTCGTGCGCGCTGCTGCTCGTCGCGGCGGGCAGCGGCCTGACCATCCTGATGAACGCCCCCTGGCAGCTCGTCCTGTGCTGGGGCGTGCTGGTCGGGCTGGGCACCGGCTCGATGGCCCTGGTCTTCGCCGCCACGCTCACCGACCGCTGGTTCGTCCGTCACCGGGGTCTCGTCACCGGCGTCCTCACCGCGGGCGGCGCGACCGGGCAGCTCGTCTTCCTGCCCGTCCTGGCCTCCCTGGCCCAGACCTCGGGATGGCGTACGGCCTCGGCCACGGTGGCCGGGGCGGCCCTGGTCGTCGTCCCCCTCGTGTGGTTCCTGTTGCGCGACCACCCGGCGGAGGCGGGCACGACCGCCCTGGGCGCCGACCCCCGTGATCCTGCTCCGGTGCCCGGTCCCACGACCAGGGGCGGAGCCGCGGCACGGGCCCTGGCCGTACTGGGGCGAGCGGCCCGCACCCGGTCCTTCTGGCTGCTCGCCGGAGGGTTCGCGATCTGCGGGATGAGCACGAACGGCCTGGTCGGCACGCACTTCATCCCCGCCGCCCACGACCACGGCATGTCGGAACCGGTCGCGGCGGGACTGCTCGCGGTCATCGGGATCTTCGACGTCGTCGGGACGATCGCCTCGGGCTGGCTGAGTGACCGGGTGGACTCCAGAGTCCTGCTCGGCGTCTACTACGCGCTGCGCGGACTGTCACTGATGGTGCTGCCCAGCCTGTTCTCGGCGACGGCCGAGCCCAGCATGCTCGTCTTCATCATCTTCTACGGCCTCGACTGGGTCGCGACCGTGCCGCCCACGGTCGCGCTGTGCCGCCAGGTCTACGGGGCCGACGCCCCGGTGGTCTTCGGCTGGGTCTTCGCCTCCCACCAGGTGGGCGCGGCCATCGCCGCGGTGGGCGCGGGACTCACCCGCGACCTGTTCGGCGCCTACGACCTCGCCTGGTACGTCGCGGGCGCCCTGTGCCTGGTCGCCGCCCTCATGTCGGTCTCCGTCGTGGCCGCCAGGGCCTCCGAGAGGAACACCGTCTCCGTCTAGGGAGCGGAGAGGGCATGCTTGGAGGGTGAGTGAGACGGAAGTGAGCGGTCAGAGGGTGCTCCCGCTGGTGGTGCGGATCGAGCGGGCTGACCCGCCACGGCGCACCGACGCCCTTGAGGCGGCGGCGCTCGCCGTGCTCACGCTGCTCGACGACCCCCGCGCGGCGGACGGCGGCGAGTGGGCCGAACAGGTCAAGGCGTGGGAGACCCTCGGGATCAGGAAGGTCGTACGGCGCGCCCGCGGCGCCGAGTGGCGCCGGGTGCTCGACCTGCCCGGCATCACCGTCACCTCGGGCACCGCGGAGGTCCGGGTCCACCCTCCGGTCCCGCTCGACGACTGGCCCAGAGACCTGTCCAGGCTCCAGGTCTCCGGCACCGACCTGACCGACCCCGAGGAGCCGGGCCCCGCGCCGGACGGGGACGCGCTGCTCTGGGTCAATCCCACCCTGGAGATGTCGGCGGGCAAGACCATGGCCCAGGTGGGACACGCCGCCCAGCTCGCCTGGTGGGGGAGCGACGAGGCGGCCAGACGGTCCTGGCGTGAGCGGGGCCTGACCTGCGCGGTGCGCACCGCCGAGACCGGGCGGTGGGCCGGGCTGACCGGTTCCGGCCTGCCCACGGTCAGGGACGCCGGGTTCACCGAGATCGCGCCCGGCTCGTGCACGGTCGTCGCGGACGCGCCGTGGCTACGCGGGGAAGGCTTCCGCCCGGCCGCCTCCGGCCCTCTCAGGTCAGCCTGACGACGTCGGCGAGCACACCCCCCTCGGGGGTCAGCCGCCAAGCCGCCGGGCTGTCGTAGACCACCAGCAGGTGCTCGTCGTCGAGCATGGTCATTCCCTCCGCGTGGTCGTCGCCGTCGCCGTAGGGCAGGTCCATCACCAGCCGGGGATCGTGCTCGACGGACGGCGTCTCCCCCGGGGTCCAGCGCAGCAGCCGTACCGGGCCGTCGAGATCCATGGTCGGCCCCGCCAGGATCATCAGGTCCCCCTGGTGCGGGCACAGGTCCCGGATGCCGAGACCGCCGAGGTTCAGGAAGTGCATCCGGTACGGCTCGCCGTCGATCGGGGCCGGCAGCAGCCGTTCGGGGCGGCGCGGGTCGCTCTCGGGACGGATCTCGAGCAGTACGGCCCAGCCGCGCAGCACGGGCCCGCGCAGGCCGACGAAGACGCGCTCGCCGAGCACCGCGATGCCCTCGATGTCCAGGCCGTTGTCCTTGCCGGGGATCTTCAGGAAGGGAGCGAGGTAGGGGTCGTCGGCCATCAGGTCGGCCAGGTTCCTGCCGCGTCCCGACAGGATCGCCGCGGTGCGGGCGCCGTCCGCGCGGACCGGCCGCGAACCGACGAGCGGCAACCGCATGAGGACGTAGCGGTTCTCCTCGCGTACGAGGCTGCCGAGCCTGCGCAGGGACTTGCCGACGGGGTGGTCCCGCTTGACACGCTTCCGCTTGAGGCTGTGCGAGCCGATCGCCCACAACCAGCCGTCGGCCCTGGCCAGTCCCTCGATGTCGGCCTCGTCGTCGGGACCCGCGGGCAGGTCGACGAAGTCGGCCAGGGCGTAGGTGCGCTGGTCGTCGTAGCGGCCCTCACGGAGGGTCAGGTACTCCAGGGTCGCGGTCTCGTCACCCGCGAGCCAGAGGCCCGTGCCGTCGGAGCGGACGGCGGACAGGTTCGTGTGGGTCCTCGCGTCACGGGAGGTGACATGGAAACGGAGTTCTACCCGGCGTTCTGCAAGCACGGTGGCATCATGGCAGGAAGGTGCAAGAAGGGGCATATCGGACTGAAGGGCGGGAGGGTACTCGTTCCCTAAGTGTGATGGGGATCGTGCACGAGAAAACCGGATTTGTCGTACGCTCCCGATCGTGCTCGATGGGGTGGGTGGGACTGAGGTGACCCGGGAAACGGGTGCCGTACCGACGCGTGCGACCGACGGGACGGACCCGTCAGAGCCGCGGAGGACGTCCGTCCCCGGCCCGCCGAGGCCGCCGAAGCGCTCCCGCATCGGCGACCTGTCGATGCGCGTCGTCTACCGGATGCTGGCCGTGGCCGTGGTGGTGGTCGTCACCGTCGTGGCCGTCGTGGCCGCCCTGGTCCTCTCCGGCACCTCCGAACGACCGGGCGAGGGGCGGTCGGGGCAGGTCGCCGCGCCACCTGCCGCGACGCCCTCGCCCGGTTTCAGCTCCCCGCAGGCCTCGCCGGTCGCCTCCCCGGCGGTCCTGGCCGGTGAGGGGACCGCCGCCTCCGTCTCTCCTTCGGCCTCTTCTTCCGCCTCTTCTTCGGCCGCGGAGACCTCGACGGCGTCACCCTCTCCCTTGTCCTCGTCCTCGCCGATGTCCTCACCGACCGCGTTGGAGGAGGTCGCGCGTGACCGGAGCGCGGTCGTGGCGGCCCTCGCCGATCACCGCGTCCCCGACCTGCCGCGCAACAAGAAGCTCGCCCGGCTGCCCGGCAAGGCCCACAAGGGCAAGCGTCTGCTGAAGGACCGCAGGGCGGGCGTCTGGCTCGCCAGGCTGGGCAAGCCGTGGAAGATCTTCGGGGCCGCGCCGTTCTCGACCAAGCAGGTCCTGCCGAAGGTCAAGGGGGCGCCCGTCAGGGCGATGCTCGTCAGCTGCCCGGTGCCCATCCAGGCGCAGCGCCACGCCAAGGACACCGCGCTGCTGGCCGCCCGATGGACGCTCAACCACCACCCCAAGGGCTCCAGGATCTCCTGGTTCGCCTCGCAGCCGATCAAGAAGGGGTGGCTGCTCGCCTACAAGGTGAAGTACAAGGTCAAGGGCAAGGCCCGCTTCTCGGTGGCCGCCGTCGCCGTGACGCGGGGTTCCGGCCCACGGCCCGCCATGGTCTTCGTGACCGTCCCCGACACCCAGCGCGCCTACTGGCGCGACATCAACACCGCGGTCTCCTCCATCAGGCCGAAGTAACGGACGTCCCGCGGGACGCTAGGCTCGGTCGGCGTGACCCGGATCGTTCTCGCCTCCGCCTCTCCCGCTCGCCTCGCCCTGCTCCGCAGCGCCGGGCTCGACCCCAAGGTGATCGTCAGCGGGGTGGACGAGGAGGCCGTGACCGCGGACAGTCCGGCCGAACTCTGCCTGGCCCTGGCCGTGGCCAAGGCGTCGGTCGTCGCGCGTGACCTCACCTCCGGCCTCGTCGTCGGCTGCGACTCGGTGCTCGAACTGGACGGTCGGGCGTACGGCAAGCCGGCCTCGCCGCAGGAGGCCGTCGCCCGCTGGAAGTCCATGCGCGGCCGTCAGGGGCGGCTGCTCACCGGCCACTGCGTGATCGACGCCTCCGACGGCCGGCAGGTCGCGGAGGTGGGGGCGACCGTCGTGCGCTTCGGGAACCCCGGCGACGAGGAGATCGCCGCCTACGTGGCCACCGGTGAACCTCTGCGGGTGGCGGGCGCCTTCACGCTGGACGGTCCGGGAGGCTGGTTCGTCGAGGGCATCGACGGCGACCACGGCAACGTCCTGGGCATCTCCCTGCCCCTCCTGCGCCGCCTTCTCGGCGAACTCGGCGTCTCCGTTCCCACCCTCTGGCAGTCCTGATCCCTCTCCGAGCCGGAAGCGTCGCGCGGCGATCCGCCGATGCCGCTAATCTTCCGGCATGGGTCATTTCCGCTCCTTCGTGGACGGTGCCGGGTTCTTCTTCCAGGGACTGCGCTGGGTCGCGAGGAACCCCCGCTGGTGGCTGTTCGGGCTGATCCCCGCCCTGATCGTCTTCATCCTCTACGCGGCGGGGCTCTACTGGCTCGGCACCCACGCCACCGACATCGCCGAATGGGCGACGCCGTTCGCCTCGGGATGGGCGCACGCGGCGCAGACGGCCCTGCGGACCCTGGTCGGCCTGGCGATCTTCGGCGCCGGGCTGGTCCTGTTCGTGGTGACCTTCACCGCGGTGACGCTGATCGTCGGTGAACCCTTCTACGAGAAGCTCTCCGAGCGGGTCGAGCTGTCCTACGGCGACCTGCCCGCCGGGCCCGACCTTCCGCTGTGGAAGACGATCCCCAGGTCGATCAGGGACAGCCTCATCACCCTGTGGTACGTGCTGCTGTTCACCGTTCCGCTGTTCTTCCTCGGTTTCGTCCCGGTGGTCGGGCAGACGGTCGTGCCGGTGCTCGGCGCCCTGGTCTCGGGCTTCTTCCTGACCGTGGAACTGACCGCGCTGGCCATGGAGCGCAGGGGCATGGCGCGTAAGGAGCGCTTCGCGGTCCTGCGCCGGAACAAGATGCGCGCCCTCGGGTTCGGCGTGCTGATCTTCCTGATCTTCCTCATCCCGCTGGCCTCCGTCGTGGCGATGCCCGCGGCGGTGGCTGGCGCGGCGGTCATGGTCAGGTCACGGCTGGGCGTGTCAGGGCCCGCCACGGGCGCTCCGGAGATCCACGAGAGGGCCTGAACCCGGGGTCTGAGCCCGCTCGGCCGGAGGCCGCGGCGGCGCAACCCTGGCTTTCTGCTCAAACGGGATAACGGGGCCTGTGGACAACCGGCGGCCACCCTCTCGTTGTCCACAGAACCGCGTTCGGTCGCCTGGCGGGGCGGGAAGCGAACGATGCTTTCCGCCATGACAACCGACGTTCCCGCTCCGCCCACCCCCTCCTCCCCGACGCCCGGCCTCCTGCTCGCCTCCACGCAGGACGTCCTCGGCGCGGTGCCCTACCTCGTGGGCTTCCACCCCTCGGACAGCCTGGTCGTCATCGGGCTGAAGGGCAGGCCTCCCCGCTGCAGGCTGCATCTCACCGTCCGCTGGGATCTGCCCCTCGCCCCTCCCGGTCCCGGCAGGCTCCTGCCGCTGCTGGCGGAGGAGGGCATCACCCAGGTCATCGTCGTCGGGTACGGCCCCGGCACGCTGGTGACCCCGGCCGTGGACCTGGCCGTCGGGCTGTTTCGCCGGTCGGGCGTCACGGTGGTCGACGCGCTGCGGGCCGAGGACGGCCGCTACTGGTCCTACACGTGCTCCCGCGCCGGCTGCTGTCCCGCCGACGGCACACCGTACGACCGCGAGACGGGTGTCGTGGCGACCAAGGCGATCGTGCACGGCCTGGTCGCGCTGCCCGACAGGCAGACCCTGGAGCGTTCCCTCGACCCCGTGGACGGTGCGGCGCGCCTGGCCGTACGCCGCGCGACCGCACGCGTCACGCGGGAGCTGAGGGCCGCGCTCACCGGGAGCGACGACCCCGGAGGGCTCGCCGCGGAGTTCGTCGCCGACGGGGTGGCGCGGGTGCGTTCGGCGATCGCCCTGCACGCCTCCGGCGGGCGGCTGTCCGACGAGGAGGCGGTCAGGCTGGGCTTCGCCCTCGCGGTGGTCCGGATCCGCGACGAGGCGTGGGCGCTGATCACCGACCACGCCGCGGCCGTCCCGCCGGGCGCCCCGATGAGCGTCCCCGACGCCTGTGCCGGGCTGTGGCGTGACCTCACCCGCAGGCTGGAGCCGAGGTTCGTGCCTCCGGTCGCGTCCCTGCTGGGCGCCGCGGCCTGGTGCCGGGGCGACTCCGCTCTGGCGGGCATCGCACTCTCCCGCGCGTGTGAGATCGACCCGGGTTACTCGATGGCCAATCTGCTCATGTGCGCGTTACGGCACATGCTTCCACCACGGGTGCTCAGAGAGAGGATGCCCGGCCCGCAGGAACTCGACAGAGAGATGGGGGCTCCCCGCATGGCCTGGCTGCTGCCGATGATCGCGTTACTGGAGGAGCCTGAGGTCTCCGCGGAGTGACCCGCTCAACCCTCGGCGCGCTTGCGCCGCTCGTTGTAGGCCCGCATCCGGGCGGGATAGCCGGTCAGTTGCACGTCGTAGACCGGGAGGGCGAGGTCGCGGGCCACCTTCTTGATCACCGCGGGCGAGCCGACCCGGCGGCGTGTCCACTCGCCGTCGTCCGCGATCGCCATCGCGGTGGTGTCGGTCGCGAATGTCTCGGGCTCGACATAGAACTCGACACCCTGGCGTGACTTCGCGAAGGCGATGAGCGCCTCGACGTCGGAGTCGGTTGCCTCTCGGTCGAACTTGGCGATCTTCGGCCCACGCAGACGCCTTAAACCATAGCGATCACGCCATCTCATGCCTCCTTGTATACATCCCCTGGTCCTTTCATGGTGAAAGCCCAGGGTGGACTCTAAGGGACATCCAAGGGTTCACCCGGATGGACCAGCCAAAAGTTGTCACTGAATATTGGATCGACGGCTGAAACGAAAGGTATGTCGGTTCTATGACAGGCACAGTGACACCGGCGGCGGGCCCATGGCGCGGCGGCGCACCCCTTTCCAGCCCCGGATTCGAGCACGCCGGGCTCCGGGTGAGCAACCAGGACCGGGAACAGGTGGTCGAGCACCTCAAGGCCGCCTACGCCGAGGGACGTCTTGACAAGATCGAGTTCGACGACAGGCTCGGGCGGGCGATGACGGCCCGCGTCCACGCCGACCTCATGCCGATCATGCACGAGCTGTACGGCTCACGCCCGCCCATGCCCGCGCCGTACCCGTTCACGCAGGCGGCGCCGGTCCACCACCGGGCAGGGGAGCTCACGGGAGGAGACCGGCTGGGGGCGGCGGCCGCGCACCTGCTCCCGTTGACCGGCCTGCTCGCGATCGGCCCGTTGATCATGATGCTGACCGCAGGCAAGACCTCGCCCTATGTCCGCAGGCACGCGGTCGAGGCGCTCAACTTCCAGCTCACCCTGCTCGGCGTGACCGTGCTGCTGGCCATCACGGTCGTGGGCACGGTCCTGCTGCCGGTGGTCTGGCTCGGGGGCATGGCGCTCTCGGTGATCGGAGGCATGGCGGCGCTGGGTGAGGGCGGTTTCCACTATCCGTTCACGATGCGGCCGGTGAGGTAGACGGCCGGGCTCACCTGGCCAGTACCTCGTATCTGACGCGCATGACTCCGGCGTTGACGCTGCCGATCGCGGAGAAGGCGGCCCTTGACAGGTCGAGGCAGCGCCCGCCGATGTAGGGACCCCGGTCGTTGATCCTGACCGTGACCGACTCGCCGTTGGCGGGGTTGGTGACCCGGACCCTGCTGCCCATGGGGAGGGTTTTGTGCGCGGCGGTCATCGCGTTCGGGTTGAACCGCTCACCGCTGGCGGTCATCTGTCCCTCCGCGTAGTAGGACGCGCCACAGGACCCGCTTGAGATCACACGAGCCCTGGGTTTCGCGGCCTTCTTGGTTCTTCTCGGGGCGCTGTCGGTCACCCGGGCGGCGGTGGGGGAGGGGGAGGGGGAGGGTGACGTGCTCGTCCCCTCGGCGGGGGAGCCGGGGGAGGGCGAGCCCTGAGGGGCGGTCGCTGTGCCGGAGGGGGGTACGGCGGGGCCCGAGGGGGACGCGTCAGGGGCGGCCGGGGAGGCACCGGGGGCGCCGGGGGAGGGGGCGGTGCCGGCGGCGGTTCCAGGGGGTCGGGGGGTGTCCTGGGGCTGAGGGGCGCTCTGCCGGGCACCGGTGAGGGCGACGGTCGTCGCCAGGCGGGCGTCGTCTCCACTGGAGACCGCCCATGCGGTCGCGGAGATCACGGCGACCACGGTGACGCCCGCCGCCAGGGCGGCGATCCGCCGTCTGTTGTGAGGAGGGCTCTTCGGGGGAGTGGGGGAGGGGGTGTGTGAGTGCAGGCCCAAGGGAAACCACGGTCCAAGGTAGGGAGCGGGGCAGGGGACCGTACGGGGGCGGAGGGGGCGGGGAGCGCACCGGCCGGTCCCGTCGGCGGGGTGCAGGGGTGCTTCCCGCCGTGACGTGGGCCGACCATATGCGACAAAGAGGAAGCAAAGCCACGTTAATGGGACATAAAGTGATTTATGTCACTTTCTATGATAAATGATAATGAAAGTGCTGATGATCGCCGTTTCTGGGCGCGCGGGGCTGGGCCAGGGCGGAATCGTGATCCACGACGGTCTCCGGGCCCGGTGATCTCTCGAACGACCTTCCCAGGCCGGGAAAGAGAATTGATCACCGCGTCGTCCCCGGTGGGAGCCCATGTCAGGCGGTACGAGAAGTGCGGGCCGGGAAATCACAGGAAACGCGGTCGTTCCATCGGCCTCTTGCACAACAAAGGTTTTCCGGTGCCCCAGAAATCCCACCACGCCCGAACGAGCGGCCCGGATCCGATGCCACGGAAACCCCGTCACGCCCCAACGGGGCCCGGATCGAATGACCCACGGGCCGGAAACGGCACACGGCGACGACCGCGAACGCAACGACGGAAAGCCGCCGAAGACCGGAACGCGCCGGGACGTCGTCTCAGAACATGAGGGTGCGCACGGTCTCCACCGTGTCGGCCTGGGCGGCGCCCTTGTCCGGGCGGTAACGCAGGACCCGGGCGAAGCGCAGCGCCATCCCCCCGGGATAGCGGCTGGACCGCTGGACGCCGTCGAAGGCGATCTCGACGACCAGTTCGGGACGGACCGGGACCACCCAGCCGTCCGCCGGGCCGTCGGCGAGTGAGAGGAGGCGCTCGGTCTGCCAGGCGAGCAGTTCGTCGGTCAGCCCCTTGAAGGTCTTGCCGAGCATGACGAACCCGCCCGTCACGGGGTCACGGGCCCCCAGGTGCAGGTTGGACAGCCGCCCCTCACGGCGGCCGTGCCCCCACTCGGCGGCCAGGACGACCAGGTCGAGGGTGTGCCGGGGCTTCACCTTGACCCAGCCCGCCCCACGTCTGCCCGCCGCGTACGGCGCCAGCAGAGACTTGACCACCACCCCCTCGTGGCCTCCCCTGATCACGTCCCGGTAGAACTCCTCGGCGCTTTCTGCGTCCTCGGTGACCAGCCGGGGGGTCACCAGCTCCGGGGGGAGGGCCCCGGCCAGGGCCGCGTGCCTGACCTGGCCGGGCTGGTCGAGCAGGTCGGCGCCGTCGACCCGCAGCGCGTCGAAGAAGAACACGCTCAGCGGGGTCCTGCCGCGCACCGCGGCGACGTCGGTGCGGCTGGAGACGCGGCCCGAGGTGATCTGGAAGGGCTCGGGACGGCCGTCGGGGCGCAGCGCGATGACCTCGCCGTCCAGCACCAGGTCCTGGGAGGGCAGAGCGCCGACCGCCTCGGCCACCTCGGGAACCTGGGCGGTGATGTCGTCGAGCGTCCGGGTGAAGACGGACACCGTGTCGCCGGAACGGTGGGCCTGGATCCGTATGCCGTCCAGCTTCCACTCGACGGCGGCGGGGGCGCCGACCCTGCCGAGGGCGGCGGCCACGGAGGTGGCGCTCTGCGCCAGCATCGGTGCGACCGGGCGGCCGACCTCCAGGCGGAAGGCGCGCAGCGCCTCGACCCCGCCGCCGAGGGCGGCGGCCCCGACGGCGGGCAGCCAGCCGCGCAGCGTCAGCGCCCGCCTGACCTCCGTGGCCGGGACCTCGGCCGCCTTGGCGATCGCCTCGACCATCACCCCGTCGAGCGCGCCCTGCCGCAGCTCACCGCGGAGCAGCCGGGACAGGAACGCCTGCTCCTGGCGGGTGGCGGCGCCGAACAGCTCGGTGACCAGGGCCCTGCGCGCGGACTGGGAGCCGGGGCCCGCCTGGGCCTTGATGCGGTCGAGGAGGCCGTCCACCTGCCGCAGGGTCGCGGTCGCCGCCAGGCGTGGGTCGGGCGGATCCTGCAGGCTCGCCCAGCCGACGCCGACGTTGCGCTGGGGCAGTTCTCCCGAGAGGTAGGCGATGGCGATCTCCGCCTCGCCGGGACCGGTCCTGCCGAGAAACTCCGCCAGATGACGGATCTTCGCGAGCCTGGCGGGGTCGGCGGACACCGCCGCGGAGGTGCGGACAAGGTCGATCAGCAGCACGGGTTCAGCCTATGAGCCACCGGTGACATTTCACCGACGCGGGTCCGGCCTTTTCGGCGCGCCGAGGCCTCTCCGCACGCGACCGGAGCCCGGGTCGGCATGGGAACGGGCCGCCCCGGAAGGGGACGGCCCGTTCACGGGTTCGTGTGGGGTCAGCTGACGCCGAGCAGGTCCACGACGAAGATGAGCGTCTCGCCCGGCTTGATGCGGGCGCCCGCGCCGCGGTTGCCGTAGCCGAGGTGCGGCGGGATGGTGAGACGGCGGCGGCCGCCGACCTTCATGCCCGCGACGCCCTGGTCCCAGCCGGCGATGACCCGGCCGCCACCGAGCGGGAACTGGAAGGCTTCGCCACGGTTCCAGGAGGCGTCGAACTCCTCGCCGGTGGAGAAGGCGACGCCGACATAGTGCACGCTGACCTGGTGGCCCGACTTGGCCTCAGGACCGTCTCCTTCGATGAGATCGACGATCTGCAGTTCCGCGGGCGGCGCGCCCTCCGGGAAGTCGATCTCAGGCTTCTCCAGTGCCACGTTGGTCTCCTTGGTTGGGTGCGCGTCGGTTGATGCACGCCGGCCGCTTTCCGGTCGGCCGAACGACTCTACGGGGTCCGGCCGACATATGAGATGCGGGGGGACGGACACCTCGCGATCATCGCCGTGACCTCGGCGGGAGGTGCCGCGACGGCCAACGGTGTGCCGTGCGCGCCGCGATCGGCGTGGGGGCGGGCGCTCCGGGCCGTCCGTTCAGGCGGCTGACGCATAATGCCGGATAATGCCGAGCAGGCCGGGAGACCGGCGCGGACCCGCGCGACCTCGCGCGCCCGACTCGCCACCCGAGGGCATTACGCCGTGGTGTCGACAAGCGGGGGAAAACAGATGAGAAGACCCACCCTGGAGGCGGTCGCCGCCCGTGCCGGGGTGTCCCGTTCGACCGTCTCCCGCGTGGTCAACGGCCAGCCGACCGTCACCCCCGACATCCGCGACGTGGTCATGCGGGCGGTCGACGAACTGGGTTACGTCCCCAACGGCGCGGCCAGGAACCTCGTGACCCAGCGGACCAACTCCGTCGCGCTGGTCGTCTCCGAGCACCCGGACCGGGCCTTCTCCGACGACCCGATGTTCTCCACCGTCATCCGGGCGGCGAGCCTGGAACTGGAGACCGCGGGCAAGCAGGTCGTGCTGCTGCCCGCCGGATCGCCGGAGAGCCACGCGAGGGTGGAGAAGTACGTGGCGGGCGGCCACGTCGACGGGGTCATGCTCGTGTCCGGCCGGGGAGCGGACCCGCTGCCCGGCGCGCTCACCCGGCTGCGCGTCCCGGTCGTCTCGTACGGCAGGCCCGCCGCGCCGGTCGCCGTGCCGTACGTGGACGGTGACAACGTGGGCGGCGCGAAACAGGCGGTCGGGCACCTGCTGGAACGGGGCAGACGGCGGATCGCGACCATCGCCGGGCCGCTGGACATGACCGCGGGGCAGGACCGGCTCACCGGCTACCGCGAGACGCTGCGTGACTCCGACCGTCGTTCGATCATCGCGGTCGGCGACTTCACCAGGGAGTCGGGCGCGGTCGCCATGCGCCAGCTGCTGGCCGACGACCCGCTCCTGGACGCGGTGTTCGCCGCCAACGACCTGATGGCCATCGGCGCGATGCGGGCCCTGCGCGAGGCGGGCAGAGGTGTTCCCGACGACGTCGCGGTGGTCGGCTACGACGACGTGGAGGCGGCGCGTTACACCGACCCACCGCTGACGAGTGTCCACAGCCCGCACGCCGAGCAGGCGGCCGCCATGGTCCGGCTGCTGCTCGGCCTGATCCAGGGGGACCCGGCCGAGCCGCTGGTCATGCCGACGAGGCTCGTCGTGAGGTCGTCCTCGTAACGGGCTCAGGTCCGCTGCCGGGAGGAGGGGCCCTCCTGGCGGGGCAGGCCGGGCTCGTACGGCCCGGCCGACGGAGCGGGCTCGACGACCACCGTGTCCGCGGGCCGCGGGCCGCCGTCGAGGACGGCGCGGGCGTGGTCGAGGTGGGAGGCGGCGACCAGCACGTCGTAGCGGCCCGCCACGATCGCGCTGCGTGAGGCGAAGTCCCTCCTGCCGCCGGTGAAGAAGTGGTTGACGAAGCCGAACGCCGCCCCCGTCACCGTGCCCCAGAGCGCCGCCCAGAGCACCAGGACCACGAACGACATCGTCGTCGAGGTGAAGACGCCGAGGAACATCCCCACGACGGCGCCGAAGACCGCGCCGCCGCCGGCCCCGGTGAGGGCGGCCTTGCCGTTCGTCATCCTGCCGGTGACGGTCTCCTCAAGACGGAGGTCGCTGCCGAAGATCGTCACGTACTCGACGGGGAACCCGGCGTCGGAGAGCCCGTCCACGGCTCGCTGGGCCGCTGGATAGTTGTCGTAGCCGACGAGAACCCTGCGGTCGACGACGACGGGGGTGTCCGGGGTGGTCGATAACCGTGCCATGTCCGTTCGCCTTCCCTTGTGTGGTCGGGGATTCGGGCCGTCGGCTACCCCGTGAGGAGGGGGACATGCGTTCGACCTGGTCATGGCTTGTCAGCCCCTGGTAGTCTGCGAGAAAGCTTCCAAGTGAAAACTTTTCCCACGAAAGTGGACATTGAGGGACAAATCCCCTGATCCACTGTTAAGGTTCTTACGAGTGGCGCAGACGGCGGGTGGGCAGGGATCGTCGGCGCCAGGTCCGCGAAGGAACCCGAAATGATCGCATTCATCATGATGATCGAAGCAGTGCTGGCCCTGGCGGGGCTGATGGCGCTGTGCAGGCTCACTCGTTATCCGGCCAGGCGGATGCAGCTGGAGGACCGGGCGGAGCACGTGTTGCAGCCGCGTTACCGCAGGTGACGTTCTTTCGCGCCGGGGCGAGGGCGCCCCGGCGCGAAAGCGGCGCGCGGCGGCCGGGTCACCAGCTCTGGTGCAGGGGCATGCCCTCGGTGTAGCCCGACGAACTCTGGACCCCGATCACCGCGCGCTCGTGGAACTCCTCCAAGGTCGAGGCGCCCGCGTAGGTGCACGAAGACCGCAACCCCGCCACGATGGCGTCGATCTGGTCCTCGACGCTGGGTCTGGCCGGATCAAGATACATCCGCGAAGTGGAGATCCCCTCCTCGAAGAGCGCCTTGCGGGCCCGCTCGAACGGGGAGTCCTCCGCGGTTCGCAGTTTCACGGCGCGGGCGGAGGCCATGCCGAAGTTCTCCTTGTACCTGCGTCCCTCGGCGTCGGTCCTCGCGTCGCCGGGAGACTCGTAGGTGCCGGCGAACCAGGAGCCGATCATCACGTTCGCCGCCCCCGCGGCCAGGGCCAGGGCGACGTCCCTGGGATGCCGGACACCGCCGTCGGCCCAGACGTGCCGGCCGAGACGGCGGGCTTCGGCGGCGCATTCGAGCACGGCGGAGAACTGCGGGCGCCCGACCCCGGTCATCATCCGGGTCGTGCACATGGCCCCCGGCCCGACCCCGACCTTGAGGATGTCCGCCCCGGCCTCGACCAGGTCGCGCACCCCCTCCGCGGTGACGACGTTGCCCGCCGCGACCGGCACGCCGGGACCGAGCGAGCGGACCGCCCGCAGGGCGCCGATCATCTTCTCCTGGTGCCCGTGGGCGGTGTCCACGACCAGGCAGTCGATCCCGGCTTCGAGCAGCTCCTTGGCCTTGGCCGCGACGTCCCCGTTGACGCCGACCGCCGCGGCGACGCGCAGCCTGCCCGCGGCGTCGGTCGCCGGCCGGTACAGCGTGGCCCGCAGCGAGCCGGTCCTGGTCAGGATGCCGACCAGGCGGCCCTTCTCGTCCACGATCGGGGCGAGTCTGTGCCGTCCGTCGTGGAGACGGTCGAAGGCCTCGCGCGGGTCGAGACCGGCGGGCAGGGTGAGCAGGTGATCCGACATCACCTGGGACAACTGGGTGTACATGTCCACGCCCGCGCAGTCTCCCTCGGTGACCACGCCGACGGGGCGGTTGTCCCAGTTGACGATGATGATCGCGCCGTGCGCCCGCTTGGGCAGCAGGCTCAGGGCCTTGCCGACGGTGTCGTGCGGGGTGAGGGTGAGCGGGGTGTCGTGCACCAGATCGCGCTTCTTGACCCAGTCGACCACGTCGGCGACGACCTCGCCGGGGATGTCCTGGGGGATCACCGCGATCCCGCCGCGCCGGGCGACGGTCTCGGCCATCCTGCGTCCCGCGACGGCCGTCATGTTGGCCACCACGACCGGAATCGTCGTTCCCGTGCCGTCGTGGGTCGAGAGGTCGACGGCCAGCCGGGAGCCGACGGAGGAGCGTGACGGCACCATGAACACATCGCTGTAGGTCAGCTCATGAGCAGGCACCATCTCGTTGAGAAATTTCACGTTCTTCCATCCTGTTCCGGTGAATGATCCGGTAAATACTCCGATGAATGGTTACGAATAGGCCTTCCCGCTTTTGAAGATCTCAAAGAGGAGCCGGCACTCTGAGAGGGCACTAAGATCCGGTTTGAGCGGAGTTCACTGGATGGCCGTAAGGAGGCGCTGTGATCGTTGTCGATCGGTCCGAAATGCTTGTCGTCGGCCATGCCGTACGGACCTCCAACGCGGAGGAACTGGAGCAGGGGCGGGGACGGCTTGGCGCGTTGTGGGCGCGGGCGAGTGTTCCCGGGGCCTTCGCGCACGTGCCGGGGCGGATCGACGAGAACCTCTACGCCGTGCTGACCGACTACGAGAGCGACCATCACGGCTCCTACACGCAGGTCGTCGGGGTGGCCGTGCGCAGCGCCGCCGCGCTGCCCGAGGGCATGGTCGCGGTACGGGTGCCCGGCGTCCAGGCGCTGAAGGTCGAGGCGCGCGGCCCCATGCCGGGGGCTCTCCTTGAGGCCTGGCAGCAGGTGTGGAAGCACACCGAGTCCGGCGGCTCGCCCGCCCGCGCCTTCACCACCGACCTGGAGATCCACCACGCCGAGGGCGCAGACCTCTACGTCGCGGTCTTCCCCTCGATGCGCCCCGCGGGTTAGGCGAGCACCCCGGCCTCGCGAAGCCTGGCCTGCTCGGCCGGGGGCAGGCCCCAGGACGACAGGTCGGTGAGCCGGGTCGCGGGCGAGAGATCCTGCTCGGGGACACCGAGCAGGCGTGGCGCGGGAGCGGGCTGGAGGACGCCCCCGGCCTCGACGAAGGTGCCGCGGGCCCGGTTGTGCGGATGCCGGGCCGCCTCGGCCGTGTCGAGCACCGGGAACACACACGCGTCGGAGCCCTCGAACACCTCCTGCCACTGCGCGCGCGTCCTGGACAGGAACGCCTCGGTCAGCCTGCGCCGCAGCTCGGGCCAGTTCGCCCGGTCGTTCCGGTCGGGCAGGCCGGTCAGGCCCATCAGGGAGACAAGCTCCGCCCAGAACCGCGGTTCGAGCGCGCCGACCGCGACGAACCCGCCGTCGGCGGTCTCGTAGGTGTCGTACATGGGGGCTCCGGTGTCGAGCAGATTGGTGCCGCGCGGACCCCACGAGCCGTCCTGGACCCGGTCGTAGAACATCGCGAACAGCGCCGCGGCCCCGTCGACCATGGCGGCGTCGACCACCCGTCCCCGTCCTGTGCGCTCGCGTTCGAGCAGCGCGAGCAGTACGCCGTAGGCGAGCATGAGGCCTCCGCCCGCGAAGTCGCCGAGCAGGTTGACCGGCGGCAGGGGGCGTTCCCCCTCGCGGCCGAGCGCCGAGAGCACGCCGGAGGCCGCGAGATAGTCGATGTCGTGCCCGGCGGTCCGCGCCAGCGGTCCCTCCTGGCCCCAGCCGGTCATCCGCCCGTAGACGAGGCGCGGGTTGACCGCGTGCAGGTCGGCGGGGCCGATGCCGAGCCGCTCGGCGACCCCCGGCCGGTAGACCTCGATGACCACGTCCGCCTCCCGGGCCAGGCGCCTGAAGGCCGCCACGCCCTCGGGGGACTTCAGGTCGAGACCGATCGTCCGCTTGCCCCGGTCCATGACCTGGCGCCGGGGGGCGTCCGCCTCGGCGGTGACCACGGCGACGCGTTCGATCCGCAGCACCCGCGCGCCGTGGTCGGCCAGCATCATCCCCGCGAACGGCCCGGGAGCCAGCCCGGCCAGCTCCAGCACACGCACTCCGGTCAGCGGCCCGGTCCTGGTGACGTGCTCCACCGGGGCGTCCTCCTCATGTTCGGTCCGTCGCAACCGGTGGTCCCTTGGTAAGGTCCCAGAGTCTCCTTCCGGCAAGTAGAACAACGTTCGGCTTTCGCTGGCAAGACATCTCTCGGTGGCCCGCGCGGTGTCCGAGTGATATGGGAAACTTGCGCCCTATCTGGATGGGACAGGGGTCGTGCGATGACATATCCGCACAGTGAACGGGTGGTCGCTGGGCGTTATCGGCTGTTGAGAGAGCTCGGCCGCGGGGGCATGGGGGTGGTGTGGGAGGGGCACGACACCCTCCTGGACCGCCCGGTCGCGGTCAAGGAGGTTCTCCTGCCGCCCAATCTCGCCCCCGCGGAGCACCAACGCCAGCTCGCCCGCACCTCTCGCGAGGCCAGGACCGCCGCCAGGCTCAACCACCGCAACATCGTGGCGGTCTACGACGTCGCCGAGCAGGACGGGCGTCCCTGGATCGTCATGGAACTCGTCAGGGCGCGGGGGCTCGACGAGGCGGGCATCCTGCCGGTCCGGCAGGTCGCCGAGGTCGGTCGTCAGGTGCTGTCCGCCCTCAGGGCGGCCCACGAGGCGGGCATCCTGCACCGTGACGTCAAACCGAGCAACATCCTGCTGGACGCCGAGGGCCGGGCCGTACTCACCGACTTCGGGATCGCCACCGTCGAGGGTGACACCTCCCTCACCCAGACCGGCATGGTGACCGGCTCGCCGAGCTTCCTTCCCCCCGAACGCGCCGCGAACGGCGACGTCGGGCCCTGGTCGGACCTGTGGGCGCTGGGCGCCACCCTGTACGCCGCGCTGATCGGCCACGGCCCCTTCGAACGCCGTGACGCCATCGCCACCCTCGGCGCGCTCCTCACCGAGGAACCCGACTTCGACCGGGTGCCCCGGGCGATGCGCGAGGTGCTGACCGGGCTGCTCCAGCGCGATCCGGCGCGCAGGCTGAGCGCCGAGCAGGCCGACCTGCTGCTGACCGAGGCGATCAACGACCCCTCGGGGACCATGCCGCGCCGCGCCGTGCGAGCCGAGCACACGACCTCGGCGACCACCGAGATCCCTGAAGCACCCGAGCCCCCCGCGAGGCGGCGGCGCAGGCGGCAGGCCGGCGTGGGCGGCGGCAAGACCGCGCTGATCACCGCCGCGGTGGTTCTCGTCGCCGGAGGCAGCGCCGTGGCGGTGGCGATGGCGAACGCGAACACCGTCACGGTCTCACCGGTGAAGGCGCAGTTCCCGGAGCCGGCGGGCTCCGGCGACCCCTCGCCGGTCGCCGAGGTGAGCGCCGAGACGACCTCGCCGTCCGCGACTCCCGCCCCGACCCCCGTCAAGACCAGGACCGCCGCCCCGGCCTCCCGGTTGCGCACCTGGCGGGCCAGGTCCCCGGAGAACTGGTCCATCGGCTACCCGGCGGGCTGGAAGGGGGACTACGCCCCGGAGACCGGCTACACCCAGTGGCTGCGCTCGGACGGCCGGGCCCACATGGCGGTCGAGGTGCTTCCCGGGCAACTGGGAAGCCTGGAGACGCTCCAGCGGACCGTCAAGGAGAACACGGCGCAGTGGAGCGACATCGGCACCGACCGTACGGCGCGCATCCCCCTGAAGTACGGCGCGGGCCTGCAGTGGGAGTTCACCTGGACGGCCAGGGACGTCGGCGGTGTGCCGTGGGCGACCCCCGGGACCACCTACCACGAGATCAGCCGGTTCATCGGCGTCGGTGACACGGTCATGGTGGTGAGCTGGACCACCGTGGCCTCCGAGTGGAAGGCGGGAACCGGCCTGATGAACCAGGTCATGGACAGCTTCCACCCGCGCGGAGGCGAGTGACGGCGGAGCGGGCCGGTGGCCGGAGAGACGCCGGGGACGGGACCCCCGTAGAGTTTCCACGCGTTTAACGTGTCCCGCATGGCTCCCGGGACATCAGAGATATAACGTGCTAGAGGCGATCTTTACTGTGGGAGCCCTGGGGGTGAGGACCTGTGGAACAGATGACACAGATGTCGGCACATCGGCGTGCCGTTGAGCAGATCAGGGACTCCTACGCCGCGATTCCCGGCGGCTCCGCGCCACGGCTGGCGAAGGCGACCACGAACCTGTTCCGCTTCAGGGAGGGCTCGCAGGGGGCGCGCCTGTCCGCGCGTGACCTCGACCGGGTCATCGAGGTCGATCCGGTGGCGATGACCGCCGAGGTGCAGGGCATGACCACCTACGAGAACCTGGTGGACGCCACCCTCCCGCACGGGCTCATGCCGTACGTCGTGCCGCAGCTCAAGACGATCACGCTGGGCGGGGCGGTGACGGGGCTGGGCATCGAGTCGACCAGCTTCCGCGACGGGCTCCCGCACGAGTCGGTCGAGGAGCTGGAGATCCTCACCGGTGACGGCCGTGTCGTCGTCGCGCGTGCCGACAACGAGCACAGCGACCTGTTCCACGCCTTCCCCAACTCCTACGGCACGCTGGGCTACGCGCTGCGGATCCGGATCAAGCTCAAGCGTGTGCAGCCCTACGTCCGGCTGACCCACATCCCCTTCACCGACGCCGACAAGTGCATGATCGCCATGAAGGAGATCTGCGAGCGCGGCGAGCACGACGGCGAGCCGGTCGACTTCGTGGACGGCACGTTCTTCGGCCCCGGCGAGCTCTACATCACCGTCGGGCGCTTCGCGGAGAAGGCGCCTTATCTGTCCGACTACACGGGCATGCGCATCTACTACCGGTCGATCCAGACCAGGACCCGTGACTGGCTGACCGTCCGCGACTACATCTGGCGCTGGGACACCGACTGGTTCTGGTGCTCGCGGGCCTTCGGCGTGCAGGAGCCGCTGGTGCGCTCGCTGATGCCGCGCAAGTGGATGCGCTCGGACGTCTACCGCAGGCTCGTGGGCCTCGACCGCAAGTACGGCGTGATCGCCAGGATCGACCGCTGGCGTGGCCGTCCGCTGCAGGAGTCGGTCATCCAGGACATCGAGGTGCCCGTCGAGCGCGGAGCCGAGTTCCTTGAGTTCTTCCACGACAAGGTCGGCATGGAGCCGGTGTGGATGTGCCCCCTGAAGGCGACCGGGCAGTGGCCGCTCTACCCCCTTGAGCCGGGGCGACTGTATGTCAACTTCGGCTTCTGGGGTACGGTGCCGTTGCCCAGAGGGCAGTTCGACGGCTACTACAACCGTCTCATCGAACGCAGGGTGCACGAGCTGGAGGGGCACAAGTCGCTGTACTCGACGTCGTTCTACGGGGAGGACGAGTTCTGGCAGTTCTATAACGGAACGGCCTACTGGCCAGTAAAGCGGGCATACGACGCGGGTGGCCGGTTGCTCGACCTCTACGACAAGTGTGTGCGGGGGCGTTAGGAGGTTGAATCTGTGAAGCTCGCAGAGATCTTCGAGATGGTCGTCGGCTCGGAGGCGGGGATTCGTTTCAGAGCGTACGACGGCAGCAAGGCGGGTCCGGACAGCGCCGACATCGGTGTCGAGGTCAAGTCTCCGATCGCTGTGGCCTATCTAGCCCAGGCTCCGGGTGAGCTGGGTCTGGCCAGGGCGTATGTCTCGGGGCACCTCGACGTCGACGGGGACATGTACTCCCTGCTGGCGCGCATGTGGTCACTCACCATCAACGACATCACCACGGCGCAGAAGCTCGCCGCGATCCGCGCACTCGGCGTCAAGCCCCTGATGATGCGGGTGCCGCCTCCCCCCCAGGAGGTACGGCGCAGCATGCTCGCGAAGATGGGCAGCAGGCACGCCAAGCAGCGTGACGCCGAGGCGATCCACCACCACTACGACGTCTCCAACAAGTTCTACTCCTGGGTGCTCGGCCCCTCCATGGCCTACACCTGCGCGGTCTACCCGACCGAGGAGTCCTCACTTGAGGAGGCGCAGTACGCCAAGTTCGACCTGGTGGCCAAGAAGCTCGGCCTGAAGCCGGGCATGCGGCTGCTGGACGTGGGCTGCGGCTGGGGCGGCATGGTCATGCACGCCGCCCGTGAGTACGGCGTGAAGGCGCTGGGGGTCACCCTCTCGCGTCAGCAGGCCGAATGGGCGCAGAAGGCCATCGCCGAGGCGGGGCTCAGCGAGCTGGCCGAGGTCCGTCACATGGACTACCGGGACGTCCAGGAGAGCGGCTTCGACGCCGTGAGCTCGATCGGTCTGACCGAGCACATCGGCAAGGACCAGCTGCCGTTCTACTTCAAGTTCCTGTACGGCAAGCTGGTGCCCGGCGGGCGCATCCTCAACCACTGCATCACCAGGCCCACCGGCGTGGAGAAGACCATCAACGCGGGCGGCTTCATCAACCGCTACGTCTTCCCCGACGGTGAGCTTGAGTCGGTCGGCCACCTCATTCGCCAGATGGAGGACCTCGGCTTCGAGATCCGCCACGAGGAGAACCTGCGTGAGCACTACGCGCAGACCCTGCGCCACTGGTGCGCCAACCTCGACGACCACTGGGACGAGGCGGTCGAGGAGGTCGGACAGGGGACGGCCAGGGTGTGGCGGCTCTACATGGCCGGGTGCGTGGTCGGCTTCGAGCGCAACAAGGTCCAGCTCCACCAGGTCCTGGGCGTGAAACTCGACGACAAGGGCGTGGCCGGTGTGCCGCTGCGTCCGGCTCTCGACTGGCCCTGACCTCAACCGGTCTCTTCGCGGGGGCCTCGTACCGGACTCATCACCAGGGGCCACGGCCCGCATCCACCGGGGTGCGGGCCGCGGCCTTCCGGGTTCGGAACGGCCCCGGAGGCGATGGAGGGCCGGGCCCCCTACCTCAGCTCACGCTTGAGGATCTTGCCGGTCGCGGTCATCGGGAGGGTCTCACGGAACTCGACGAAACGGGGATACTTGTAGGCCGCCATGTTCTCCCTGGCCCAGGCGGCCAGCTCGTCCTCGGTGAGCGTCGCCCCCTGGGTGCGGATGACATAGGCCTTGACCTCCTCGCCGTGCGAGTCGTGGGGGACTCCGACCACCGCGGCGAGGGAGACGCCGGGGTGGGTCATCAGCACCTCCTCGACCTCACGCGGGTAGACGTTGAAACCACCCCGGATGATCATGTCCTTGGCCCGGTCGATGATCGTGTAGTAGCCGTCGGCGTCACGCACGGCGATGTCGCCGGTGCGGAACCAGCCGTCGTTCATGACCTCCGCGGTGGCCTCGGGGCGGTTGTAGTAGCCCTTCATCACGTTGTGGCCGCGGACGGCGATCTCCCCGGGACCCTCGCCCTCGACCGTCTTCCAGTCTCCGTCGATCAGCCTCATCTCCACGCCCCAGACCGGCGTGCCGATCGTGCCGGGCTTGGTCGGCCTGCCGAGCTGGTTGAAGCTGGCCACCGGGGAGGTCTCCGACAGGCCGTAGCCCTCCAGGATGCCGATCCCGAAGGTGGCCTCGAAGTCCCTGAGCACCTCACCGGGCAGGGAGGCGCCGCCGGAGACCGCGACCCTCAGCGAGGAGGGGACCGCGTCGCCGTCGTGAACCCTGGTCAGCATGGCCCAGTACATCGTCGGCACGCCCGCGAACAGCGTGACGTTCTCCGCGCGCATCAGTTCGAGCGCCGGACCCGGCTCGAAACGCGGCATGAGCACGATGGTCGCCCGGCGCCGGAACCCCAGGTTCAGCACCGTGGTCTGGCCGAAGGAGTGGAACAGCGGCAGCGCGGCCAGGAAGGCGTCACCGCCCTCGGAGCGCGGGAACATCTCGTCCGAGACCATGGCGTTGAGCAGCATGTTCTGGTGGCTCAGCTCCGCGCCCTTCGGCTGTCCCGTGGTGCCGCTGGTGTAGAGGATCACCGCGGTGTCGTCCGGTGCGGTCTGCACGGTCTGGAACTGCCCGGGAACGCCGTCAAGCGCCGCCCACAGGGTCTCGCCGTGCTCGGACTCGGTGGCGAAGGCGGTGGCGGGCAGGACGATGAAGTGCTCGGTCGGCTCGGACTCCTCGAAGCCCGCCCTGCCCCGCTCGCCCAGCGGCAGTTCGGGCGTGCCCTCGAAGCAGAAGAAGGCCTTGGCTTCGGCGTCCCGCAGGTGATAGGCGATCTCCCTGGGCTGCAGGAGCACGTTGAGCGGCACGACCGTGGCGCCCGTCTTGAGGATGCCGTAGTACACGAAGGGGAAGTAGGGCAGATTCGGACAGGCCAGCGCGACCCGGTCCCCTCTGCCGACGCCTCTGGAGACCAGCAGGTTGGCGACCTGGTTGGCGATGGTGTCGACCAGCGAGTACGGCAGCCGCAGGTCGCCGAAGACGATCGCGGTGCGGTCGGGCTGCTGGCGGGCACTGTCCTCCAGGACGATCGACAGATTGAGCATGGGCGTCCTCCTCCAGGGCGGGATCTGTCCCGTGCCATCTTTTCAGGGCGGAGATACCTACCGGTAGGTAACAATGGTTACGAATTGACGCGTAAAGCACCTCAGGGTAAGCAGATGTGAGCCCGCTTACCGAGGGTAGGCGGGCCGTCCGTTCGTGCGACGAAGGGGCAGTGCGCAGTGGAGTACGACTATGTGATCGTGGGGGCGGGGTCGGCGGGGTGTGTGCTGGCGAACCGGCTGTCCGCCGACCCGGCGACGACGGTGGTGCTGATCGAGGCGGGCGGACCGGCCGACAAGCTGGAGGTCAGGATGCCCGCCGGGTTCGCCCGGCTCTTCAAGACCGGTTGCGACTGGAACTTCACCACCGTCGAGCAGCCAGGCCTGTCGGGCAGGCGGCTCTACTGGCCGCGCGGCCGGATGCTCGGCGGCTCCTCCTCGATGAACGCCCAGATGTGGGTGCGCGGGCACCGGGCGGACTACGACGGATGGGACGTGCCCGGCTGGTCCTACGAGGAGGTCCTGCCGTACTTCCGCCGGGCCGAGGGCCGGGTGGGCTCCAACCGCGGCGACGTGTACGGCACCGCGGGCCCGGTCCGCATCTCTGAGCTGCGCAGCCCCAATCCGCTGACCCCGGTGTTCCTGAAGGCCTGCGAGGAGGCCGGGCTCACCCGCCTCGACGAGCTGAACGGCCCCTCGAACGAGGGCTGCTCCCCGACCCCCGTCACCCAGGACAGGGGCCGCCGTTGCAGTTCCGCCGACGCCTACCTGAGGCCGGCCGTAAGGAGGCCCAACCTCACCGTGCTGACCTCCCGCCAGGTGCGCAGGGTGCTGATCGAGGAGGGGCGTGCGACGGGCGTCGAGTGCGCCCCCGCGAACGACGGAGGCGGCAGGGACGGCGGCACGGTCGTGCGGGCACGCAGGGAGGTCGTCCTGTCGGCGGGGGCGATCGGCTCGCCGCACCTGCTGATGCTTTCGGGCGTCGGAGCCGCCGACGACCTGCTCGCCCAGGGCATCGAGCCGCTCGCCGACCTTCCCCAGGTCGGCGCCAACCTCCAGGACCACCTCGCCTCCGGGGTCATCCTGCACTGCCCGGAACCGGTCACGCTCGCCAAGGCCGAGTCGGTCGGCAACCTGCTGCGCTTCCTGGTCGGCAGGAACGGCATGCTCACCTCGAACGTCGGCGAGGCGGTGGCCTTCATCAAGACCTCGCCGGACGAACCGGCCCCCGACATCGAGCTGATCTTCGCCCCCGTGCCCTTCATCGACCACGGGCTCACCCGGCCACCCGCGCACGGCCTGACCATCGCCTCCATCCTCCTGCGGCCGGAGAGCAGGGGGCGGATCTTCCTCCAGGGGCGTGACGTGGCCATCGACCCCGCCTATCTCACCGCGGAGGCCGACCTCAGGAGACAGGTCGCCGGACTGAGAAAGGCCAAGGAACTGTTCGCGACCTCGGCGCTCCTGCCGTTCGCGGGGGCTCCCATGGACCCGTATCGGGGGGCCGACAGCGAGGAGGAGCTCATCGGCTGGATCCGTGAACGCAGCGAGACCCTCTACCACCCGGTCGGGACCTGCCGCATGGGCGAGGACGCGGACGCGGTGGTCGACCCGAGCCTGCGGGTTCGCGGGATCGAGGGGCTGCGCGTGGCCGACGCGTCGGTCATGCCGGTGATCAACCGGGGCCACACCCACGCCCCCACCGTCATGATCGCGGAAAAGGCCGCCGAACTGATCGCCGGAGGTTCGTGACCCCCCGGAGGTCCTTTTCGATTCACGGGGGATTCTGCGGGGAATCCCGGCCCGCACCATGGGGCAGGTGTTAGGTTCCGCCATGGGATCGAGTCGTGACTCCCGGTGTGCGCGCGTGTGTTCTCCGTGATCGAAACATCCGGCCTTCACGATCCGTACGGTCCCGTTCAGCACTCTTCGAACGGAAAGTCACATGACAGGATCGGCAAATGGGGAGCTGGGGTGACCGTCTCACTGTCGGACATCGACCTCTCGAAAATCTCCTTCTGGGAGCGTCCGATGGCCGAGCGGGAGGAGGCCTTCGCGTTGCTGCGCGCCCAGCCCGCCCCGATGAGGTTCACCGAACCCGACATCAGCTTCGCCCTGCCGGGGACGGGCTACTACGCGCTGGTGAGGCACGCCGACATCGTCGAGGCCAGCCGCAACCCCGAGATCTTCTCCTCGGCGCGCGGGGCGACGGCCATCCACGACCTGAGCCCCGAGTTCGGCGAGTACTTCGGATCGATGATCAACATGGACGATCCCCGGCACGCCAGGCTCCGCCGGATCGTCTCACGGGCCTTCACCCCCAGGATGATCGGTGGCTTCGAGGCCGACGTGCGCGCCGAGGCCACCAGGATCGTGGACGACCTGATCGCCAAGGGGCCGGGCTGTGACTTCGTCACCGAGGTCGCGACGAGGCTGCCACTGAAGATCATCTGCGACATGATGGGCATCGGCGCCGAGCACTACCAGACGGTGTTCGACGCCTCGAACGTCATCCTGTCCGGCGGCGACCCCGAGTTCATCGAGGACGTCAGCCGTGCCGCCGAGCTGCTCCTCAGCGCGGGACAGTGCCTGCAGGACCTCGTCGTCTCCCTGGCGGACGAGGGCGGTGGCCCGCTGATCACCTCGCTGACCAGCGCCGACATCGACGGCGAGAAGCTCACCGTGCGTGAACTCGGCTCGTTCTTCATCCTGCTGGTCGTGGCGGGCAACGAGACCACCCGCAACGCCATCTCCCACGGCCTGAAGCTGTTCACCGACAACCCCGAGCAGCGCGCGCTGCTCCTCGACGACCTCGAAGGACGCCTGCCCGGCGCGGTCGAGGAGATCCTCCGGCTGGCCTCACCGGTGGCCTGGATGCGCCGCACCCTCACCCGCGACCACGAGATGAACGGCCACCTCTACCGCGAGGGAGACAAGGTGCTGCTCTACTACTGGGCGGCCAACCGTGACGAGGCCGTCTTCACCGACCCGCTGCGCTTCGACATCCGGCGCGCGGGCGGCCCCCACGTGGCCTTCGGCGGCCCGGGCCCGCACTTCTGCCTGGGCGCGCACCTGGCCCGCAGGGAGATCTCCGTGATGTTCCGTGAGCTGTTCACCCGGCTTCCGCACATTCGCTCCGTCGGCGAACCGGTCCGGCTGCGCTCCAGCTTCATCAACGGCATCAAGCACCTTGAGTGCGACTTCTGAGACCGGACGCGGGTCCTAAGAGGAGAGCGCCTTGATCGAGGTGAAGACGGTGTTGATGTCCGGCAGCAGCTCCTTCTTGCTGTCGGGCACCGACATGTAGACGATCGAGGGAAGGTCGGCGCCGGTGCTCACGGCCGCCACGACCATGGTGGTCTTGGTGTCGCCCGTGGTGATCTCGTAGGCGGACAGTTGTCCGGGCAGGCCGTTGACGGTCAGGGACTGCTGGGCGGTCTTGCGGGCGGTGTTGTCCTCGGGGAAGAACTTCTTGCGCGCCGAGGCGGCGACCGCGTTGGTCACGGGGGAGAGATTCTCCGGTGAGGTGTACTTGTCCTTCAGCCGGGACGGGAGCACCCCCGACATCAGCTGGGCGAACTGTGTCCTACCGGCGGAGTCGGTGCCCGCGGCGACGTACTGGCGGGTGGTGAAACCGTAGACCGTGGGCACGGTCCTGCGCTGGTCCTCCCGCCACTCTCCGCCCAGCCGTGTCACGCTGATCGCCGCCGCCTGGTCGGCCAGGGTGCCCGAGACCGGGGACGCCTTGCCGGGGAAACGCGGAAGACGGCCGAGCGTCTGGGACTTCGGCGGCTTCTTGGACGTGGCGGAGGGCTTGGCGCTGGGAGCGGGGTCCGCCTCGTTCGTCGCGGCGAGCGGACCGGCCATGAACGCCCACAGCAGTGCGCCGACCAGCGCGATCACCACCGACCCGACCAGCGCGAAGACCCAGACCGGCCTGCCCTGCTCGTCGAAGTCGTCCTCGTTCCCCATGGCCTGGTAGTTGTCGCCGAAGACCGTGTCCCACAGCTCCTGCTGACGTTCGGGCGGCGGGGTCTTCGGGCCGCTGATCTGGCCCGCGGTGACGAAACGCCTGTTGGGGTCGGACGGGTCCTGGCTCAGGTGGTGACCGGGCTGCCCGGGGTGGCCGAACTCGTGCTGTCCCGGCTGCCCCGGGTAAGCCGGTTGTCCCGGTTGCCCGAAGGGCTGAGCCTGCGGCGGGAGCGGAAGGTCGGCCGGATGCCGTGTCGCGGACGCGTCGTAGGCGGGCGCCGTCAGCGGGTCGTTCAGGGGGTTGTTCGGCGGGCCGCTCAATGGGTCGACCGGCGGGGCGTTGCGGGGGGCGTTGAGCGGGTCGTTCAGCGGATCGGCGCGCGGGGTGGGCTCGGGCGCGGTCGTCGCGGCGAGGGCCCAGACGGCGGGGTTGTTCGGCACCCCGAAGCTGCCCCGGGCGGCGTCCTCGCCGAAGGGCGCGCCGTCACGGCTCGGCTCCTCCTGAGGAGGGGTCGACCACGTGTGCGACAGCGGGTCCCGCACGGTTCCCTCGGCCGCGGAGGGCGGCCACACGGGGTTGTCCCCGGGCGCGGCCGACGGCCACGCGGTTGCCCCGGGCGCCGGGTCTCCCGCGGGCGCGGTGGGCCCCGCGGCCGGACCGGAGGCCGGAGCGGCGGGTGGCCACCCGGTGTTCTCGGCGGAGGCGGACGGCCAGGCGGAGCCGTTCGCCTGGGCCGTCGGCGGCCACACGGCGTTGTCCTGCGGCGCGGCGGACGGCCAGGAGGCGTTTGCGGCGGCGGGCGGCTGCGCGGCGTCGTCCTGTGGGGTGGTGGCGGACGGCCATCCGGTGTTCTCGGCGGTGGCGGGCGGCCACACCGGGTTGTCGGCGGGTGCCGCCTCCGCCGGGGGCTGCGGGTCCCACCGGGGCTCGGCACTCACGGGAGCGGCCTCGGGAAGCTGGCCTCCGTATCCGCCGGCCAGGTCGGGGTCCGGCCTGAGGGCGTCCTTCGGCTGCGGGGTGAACGCGTCGCTCCAGCTGGTCGTGGCGCTGGAGGCGGGGCGGTCCCGCGGATCGGCGGGCGCCGTACGGGCTGCCTGGTCCCACCCGGTCCCCGCCGGGGAGTTCCAGCCGGACGCCGGACCGGTGACGGGAGGCTGAGTGGGGACGCCCTGCCGGGGGGTCTCCATGTCGTCGGACGCGCCCCCCGAAGGGGAGGCCAGCGCCTGGTCCCAGCCGCCGCCGAGAGTCGCGGAGCCGTTGGAGGACCCGCTGGGAGCCCCGTTGGGGGTCTGGGACGGCGTCGGCTGGCTCCAGCCGTATTCGGGCGTGCTCGCCCCCGCCTGCTCCCAACCGGCGCCCGGCTGTCCCTGGCCGTCGGCGGGCGAGGCCGGCTCCTCATGGGGGAGGGGAAGTCGTGGCGACGAGGCGCCGAAGGAGTCGTTCGCCCAGCCGGACGTCGTCTCCGCCGCCTCCGGCCACGCCGGAGGCAGGTGGGGCTGGCTGGGCTGCTCCGGGGCCATGGCTTCCTTACCTTCCGCACGGGTGCCCGAATTATGGGTATTCGGCATGGTCTCACGGGAGGCAGGGATGTTCGCAGGGAAACCGGAGAACGCCCCCCTGAACTGGAGTCCTGTGGGGTCGGTCGGTGGATCCTGCATCGGCAGGCCGGCCTCCAAGGGATCCGGGCCCTGCCCCGGCTCGACTGAGTGTGCCACGGTGAGAAGAGTAAACTGACGGGACATGCGAGGTCACAACGGATGTGTCCCCATCAGGTCTCGGCCCGCTCCAGGCACGTGATTGCTCTTATTGTGCTGGATCGCCGGACGGGCGTCCTCCGTTTACCGTGATCCAATTCGTTTCCCCAGGCCACGAATACGGCTTGCGGACTGCGATAGTCTTGCCGTATGCGTGCCGCGACCCTGCTGCTTACCGGGCCGCATCGGCCTTCTCGGCGTTAGACGCCCGCCGGTGCGGCTGCCCTTCGCATGAGCGGAGGGTTTTTCTATTGGGCCGGACGGGTCAGATCATCGCAGCAGACGTATACCGAGGGAAGATTGACGTGAGCGAGCGAGCCGACGTGAACAGCGACGAGCAGCACTACGATCCGCAGGCACTGCAGGTCAAGTGGCAGCGGCGGTGGGAGGAACTGGACCCGTTCCACGCCTCCGACGACCCCGCGGACCCGCGCGAGCGTCGCTACATGCTCGACATGTTCTCCTACCCCTCGGGCGACCTGCACATGGGTCACGCCGAGGCCTTCGCCATCGGTGACATCGTGTCGCGCTACTGGTTCCAGCGCGGCTACAACGTGCTGCACCCGATCGGCTGGGACTCCTTCGGCCTGCCCGCGGAGAACGCCGCCATCAAGCGTGACGCGCACCCGGCCGAGTGGACCTACGCCAACATCGAGACCCAGGCGGCCTCCTACAAGCGTTACGCGGTCTCCTTCGACTGGTCCCGTCGTCTGCACACCAGTGACGCCACCTACTACCGGTGGACGCAGTGGCTGTTCCTGCGCTTCTTCGAACGCGGCCTGGCCTACCGCAAGGGCGGTCTGGTCAACTGGTGCCCCAACGACCAGACCGTGCTGGCCAACGAGCAGGTCGTCGGAGGCAGGTGCGAGCGCTGTGGCGCCGAGGTCGTCCGCAGGGAGCTGACCCAGTGGTACTTCAAGATCACTGACTACGCCGACCGGCTGCTGGACGACATGGCCCAGCTGGAGGGCGGCTGGCCCGAGCGCGTGCTGACCATGCAGCGCAACTGGATCGGCAGGTCCGAGGGCGCGGACGTCAACTTCGTGATCGAGGGCCGCGACGAGCCGGTCACGGTCTACACCACCCGCCCCGACACGCTGTACGGCGCGACCTTCTTCGTCGTCGCCCCGGACGCCCCGCTGGCCGAGGAGATCGTCTCCGACGAGCAGCGGAAGGCCTTCGAGACCTACCGGGCCGAGGTCGCCAAGCTGTCCGACATCGACCGGCTGTCCACCGAGAAGGAGAAGACCGGCGTCTTCCTGGGCCGCTACGCGATCAACCCGGTCAACGGCGAGCGCATGCCGGTCTGGGCGGCCGACTACGTGCTGTCCGACTACGGTCACGGCGCCATCATGGCGGTTCCCGCCCACGACCAGCGCGACCTCGACTTCGCCCGCGCCTTCGACCTGCCGGTGCGGGTCGTCGTCCACACCGGCATGGCCGACCCGGGGGAGACCGGGATCGCCACCGCGGGTGAGGGCACCCTGGTCAACTCGGGGCCGCTGGACGGCCTGTCCAAGGCCGAGGCCATCCACAGGATCATCGAGGTGCTGGCCGGGCGCGGGACCGGCAGGGCGGCGGTCAACTTCCGCCTGCGTGACTGGCTGCTGTCCCGCCAGCGTTTCTGGGGCTGCCCGATCCCGATCATCCACTGCGCGGACTGCGGCGAGGTCCCGGTCCCCGACGACCAGCTGCCCGTCACCCTGCCCGACATGCGTGGTGAGGCGCTGGCGCCCAAGGGCGTCTCCCCGTTGGCCTCGGCCGAGGACTGGGTCAACGTCTCCTGCCCCAAGTGCGGCGGAGCCGCCAAGCGTGACACCGACACGATGGACACCTTCGTCGACTCCTCGTGGTACTACCTGCGTTACGTGGATCCGACCTACCTGGACGGTCCCTTCGACGTGGAGAAGGTCCGCAGGTGGGGGCCGATCGACCAGTACGTCGGCGGTGTCGAGCACGCGGTGCTGCACCTGCTGTACTCGCGTTTCTTCACCAAGGTCCTGCACGACATGGGCATGCTCGACTTCACCGAGCCCTTCCTGCGCCTGCTGAACCAGGGGCAGGTCATCAACCAGGGCAAGGCGATGTCGAAGTCGCTGGGCAACGGGGTCGACCTGGGCCAGCAGATCGACACCTACGGCGTCGACGCGGTCAGGCTGACCGTGCTGTTCGCCGGCCCGCCCGAGGACGACATCGACTGGGCCGACGTCTCCCCGGCCGCGTCGCAGAAGTTCCTGGCCAGGGCCTTCCGCGTCATGGCCGAGGCCGGTGCGGGATCCGCACCCGGCGTCGACTTCTCCACCGGTGATCTGGAGCTGCGCAAGGTCGTCCACCGGACCGTGGACGAGGTCACCAAGCTGCTCGACTCGTACCGCTTCAACGTCGCGATCGCCAGGATGATGGAGCTGACGACCGCCGCCAGGAGGGCCATCGACTCGGGCCCCGGTGCCGCCGACCCGGCGGTGCGCGAGGCCGCGGAGACCCTGGCGGTCATGCTGTCCCTGGTCGCGCCGTACGCGGCGGAGGAGGGCTGGGAGCGGCTGGGGCACCCCGCCTCCGTCGCGACCGCCGGGTGGCCGGTCGCGGAGGCGGCGCTGCTGGTGCAGGAGACCGTCACCTGCGTCGTACAGGTCGCGGGCAAGGTCCGTGACCGTCTGGAGGTCTCCCCGGAGATCTCCGATGCCGACCTGGAGGCACTGGCGCTGGCGTCGGAGAAGGTGCAGGCCTTCCTGTCCGGCGCGCCCCGCAAGGTCATCGTCCGGGCACCCAAGCTGGTCAACATCGTTCCCTGACCGTGAACGCAGAAAGGAGTGACCCTCGGTTTGAGGGTCACTCCTCGCGTTCCGGGAGAGATGCCGCCGGGGCGCCTCAGAGCTTGCGCAGCACCGCCACGACCTTGCCCAGGACGGTGGCCTCGTCACCGGGGATCGGGTCGTAGTTCGTGTTGTGCGGAACCAGCCAGACGTGGCCGTCCTTGCGCTTGAAGGTCTTGACCGTGGCCTCGCCGTCGATCATCGCGGCGACCACGTCGCCGTTGTCGGCGACGGGCTGCTGGCGGACGACCACCCAGTCGCCGTTGGCGATCGCGGCGTCGATCATGGAGTCGCCCGTGACCTGGAGCAGGAAGAGGGTGCCCTCGCCGACGAGCTGCTTGGGCAGGGCGAAGACGTCCTCCACGCTCTCTTCGGCGAGGATCGGGCCGCCGGCGGCGATCCGGCCGACGAGCGGCACGTAGGCCGCGGTCGGGCGGTTGACCGAGGTCTCCTCGGCGTTGGCGTCGGGGTCGACCCACAGCACCGGCTCGCCGGGCAGGCGCACCTCCAGGGCACGCGGGCGGTGCGGGTCACGGCGCAGGTAGCCCTTGCGCTGCAGGGCCGTCAGCTGGTGCGACACGCTGGAGGTGCTGGTCAGCTGCACCGCCTCGCCGATCTCGCGCATCGACGGCGGGTAGCCGCGCTGCTGCACCGAGTCGCGGATCACCTCAAGGATCTTGCGCTGCCTGGGGGTGAGGCCGAGGGAGTCACGCCTGCGCACCGCCAGGTCACTGACGGCCGCGCCGCTCTCGTCGCGCTCACTCATATGATCTCCTCGCTCCCGGTCTGTATTGGTTGCGTCGCACACAGCGACCGTACCTCCGCCGAAGATCATACTCAAACATTTGTTCGAATGGTCCTCGAAATCGGTGGCGGCGTGGTGTACAACATCGTACGGGAGTTCGATCGACATCGTGTTCGATTCGCCGATCTTTCTTCGACATGTGTTCGGCCAGGTCGAAGAGATGGGGGGCACCGTGAAGGCGGCCACGAGGACAACCAGGCCCACGTTGACGCTGGTCAGGGGCACCGGGGAGACGGCCGCCAGGGACGCGGGCCGTGGGGCGGCGGGGGGCGGGCGGCCCGTCGCGCGTCCCCGTGGGACCGCCGCGGGGCGTGCGGGCCGTACGGTTTCGGCGGTTTCGCGGAGGCGGGCCGTCGCCGGGGGGAGGGCGGCGCACGCGACCGTCCGGCGGAGGCGCGCCCCGGTCAGGCTGACCCGCAGGGGGAGGGTCGTGGCGGTCCTGGCGCTCGTGCTCCTCGTTCTGGCGGCCTTCTGGGCGGGTGCCCTCCTGGACGCGGCCCTCGGCTCCTAGGAGGCTTTCCGAGGCGCCTCGAAGGGCCTCTGCGGGCCCTGTGGCCAGTGGGGGTCCTGGGCGCTCCGGGGAGGGGTGGGCGGGGGTGCCGACGACGGAGCGTGACGACGCGCCCCGGGCTCACCCGATAATGGATCTCGGCGATCGGCCCGTTCGCATGCCCCGGGGAGGGGTGCCGCGTGTCCGGACGGCGCCCGCGGGGCCGTACCGGAAGGGCGACACGCCCGGCTGACGCCCTTGAGCTGCGCTGATCGGCGACTTCGCTCGGCAGGCCCTTCCTAACTTGCGTTCATGGTCCGACACTCCTACGGTTGGACCACAACATCTAGTGGCTTCATCATTCCGCTCCACCATAGATTGTGTTTCTATTACCGCATCTCGACCATTCGAGGGCGTGCGTGAGCGTCTCCACACGGAGATCGCAGAGCCGGCGGAGCAACGCGAGGAAGATGAGCCGCTGGGCAAGTCAGGGAGGCGACACGCGTGCACTGTCCGTTCTGTCGTCATCCTGACACGCGGGTCATCGACAGCCGGTCGACCGAGGACGGCAGCGCCATCCGGCGCAGGCGCACCTGCCCGGAGTGCGGGCGCAGGTTCACCACGCAGGAGACGGTGTTGCTCATGGTGAGCAAACGCAGCGGGGTGACCGAGCCGTTCTTCCGGGACAAGGTGATCGCCGGTGTCCGGCGTGCGTGTCAGGGGCGCCCGGTGAGCGAGGACTCGCTGGCCCAGCTCGGCCAGCGGGTCGAGGAGAGCATCCGGGCGACCGGGGCCGCGGAGATCGCGGCCCACGAGGTCGGGCTGGCGATCCTGGGCCCGCTCCGCGAGCTCGACGAGGTGGCGTACCTGCGTTTCGCCTCCGTCTACCGGGGCTTCGAGACCCTGGCCGACTTCGAGGCCGAGATCGAACAGCTGCGCGCCGAGCGTTCCGCGCGGCGCGACTGAGTCAGTCCCCGGGCGCCGGGGGAGTACGCGGCGTGTTGAACTGGTCCGACTGGGGGCTCCATGGAGCCTCGGAAGGGGGAAGTCATGACGGAGACGGTCAACGGCGCGGTCGCGCGCGGGGGCAAGCGGCCACGCAAGGGACTGAAGATGAAGCGCATCTTCACCACGCCCGGGGTGCACCCGTACGACCAGGTGACCTGGGAACGCCGTGACGTCGTCATGACCAACTGGCGGGACGGCTCGGTCAACTTCGAGCAGCGGGGCGTCGAGTTCCCCGACTCCTGGTCGGTCAACGCCGCCAACATCGTGACCACCAAGTACTTCCGGGGCGCCGTCGGCACCCCGCAGCGCGAGTGGAGCCTGAAGCAGCTCGTCGACCGGGTGGTCGGCGTCTACACCAGGACCGCGGTCGAGGAGGGCTACTTCGCGACCGAGGAGGACGCCGAGATCTTCGACCACGAGCTCAAGCACGCCCTGGTCAACCAGGTCTTCAGCTTCAACTCGCCGGTCTGGTTCAACGTCGGCACCGCCTCCCCGCAGCAGGTCAGCGCCTGTTTCATCCTGGCCGTCGACGACCAGATGGAGTCCATCCTCGACTGGTACAAGGAAGAGGGTGTGATCTTCAAGGGCGGTTCGGGCTCGGGGGTGAACCTCTCCCGGATCCGTTCCTCCAAGGAACTGCTCTCCAGCGGCGGTACGGCCAGCGGCCCCGTCTCCTTCATGCGCGGCGCCGACGCCTCGGCGGGCACCATCAAGTCCGGCGGCGCCACCCGCCGCGCGGCCAAGATGGTCGTCCTGGACGTCGACCACCCCGACATCGAGGAGTTCATCGAGACCAAGGCGCGCGAGGAGGACAAGGTCCGCGCGCTGCGCGACGCCGGGTTCGACATGGACCTGGGCGGCAAGGACATCGTCTCCGTCCAGTACCAGAACGCCAACAACTCCGTGCGTGTCTCCGACGAGTTCATGCGGGCCGTCGAGAACGGCGGTGACTTCGGGCTGCGCGCACGCCTCACCGGCGAGGTGATCGAGAAGGTCGACGCCAAGTCCCTGTTCAGGAAGATGGCCCAGGCCGCCTGGGAGTGCGCCGACCCCGGCGTCCAGTACGACGACACGATCAACGACTGGCACACCAGCCCGGAGACCGGCCGCATCACGGCGAGCAACCCCTGCTCCGAGTACCTCCACCTGGACAACTCCTCCTGCAACCTGGCCAGCATCAACCTGCTGAAGTTCCTCAGGGACGACGACACCTTCGACGTCGCGGCCTTCGTGAAGCTCACCGAGCTGATCATCACCGCGATGGACGTCTCCATCACCTTCGCCGACTTCCCGACCGAGAAGATCGACCGGACCACCCGGGCCTACCGTCAGCTCGGCATCGGCTACGCCAACCTGGGCGCGCTGCTCATGGCCACCGGCCACGCCTACGACTCCGAGGGCGGCCGGGCCATCGCCGGGGCCATCACCTCGCTGATGACCGGCGCCTCCTACCGCCGCAGCGCCGAACTGGCCGCGGTCGTCGGGCCGTACGAGGGCTACGCCCGCAACGCCGAGGCGCACAAGCGCGTCATGCGCAAGCACGCCGCGGCCAACGACGACCTGCGCACCCTGGGCGGGATGGACCGGGTCATCCACACCGAGGCCTCCCGCCAGTGGGCCGACTGCCTCAAGCTCGGCGAGAAGAACGGCTACCGCAACGCCCAGGCCTCGCTGCTCGCGCCGACCGGCACCATCGGCCTGATGATGGACTGCGACACCACCGGCATCGAGCCCGACCTCGCCCTGGTCAAGTTCAAGAAGCTCGTGGGCGGCGGCTCCATGCAGATCGTCAACCAGACGATCCCGCGGGCGCTGCGCCAGCTCGGCTACCAGGAGGAGCAGGTCGAGGCGATCGTCGAGTACATCGCCGCGCACGGCCACGTCGTGGACGCCCCCGGTCTTCGGCCCGAGCACTACGAGGTGTTCGACTGCGCCATGGGAGAGCGGGCCATCGCGCCGATGGGCCACGTGCGGATGATGGCGGCGGCCCAGCCGTTCCTGTCCGGTGCCATCTCCAAGACCGTCAACCTGCCCGAGTCCGCGACGGTCGAGGACATCGAGCAGGTCTACATGGAGGGCTGGAAGCTCGGCCTGAAGGCCCTGGCCGTCTACCGCGACAACTGCAAGGTCGGCCAGCCGCTGTCGGCGGCGGGCAAGAAGACCGAGGAGAAGGCCGAGCCGGCCGAGCCCGAGGTCCAGGTCGTCGAGGTCAGCCGTCCGACCAGGCGCCGGATGCCGAACCAGCGGCCCAGCACCACCACCCGCTTCACGGTGGGCGGCGCCAAGGGCTACATGACCGCCTCGTCCTACCCCGACGACGGTCTCGGCGAGGTCTTCCTGAAGATGTCCAAGCAGGGTTCCACCCTGGCGGGCGTCATGGACGCCTTCTCCGTGGCCATCTCCATCGGCCTGCAGTACGGCGTGCCGCTGGAGACCTACGTGGGCAAGTTCGTCAACATGCGCTTCGACCCGGCGGGCATGACCGACGACCCGGACATCCGGATGGCCGCCTCGGTGATGGACTACATCTTCCGCCGCCTGGCGCTCGACCACCTGCCCTACGACGAGCGGGCCGCCCTGGGGATCTTCTCGGCCTCCGAGCGCGCCGCCCAGCAGCGGGGCGAGGACCCGGCCCCGATCGCCGCGGACGAGGTCATCGCCGAGCTGGCCACCTCCGCGCCCATCGAGCGGCCCCAGCCCCGCTCCGAGACCCGCGCCCAGACCGTCGAGGTGGCCGCCCCCGAGCGCGCCGCGGGCTCCCTGGAGTCGCACCAGGGCCGCACCGCCGACGCGCCGCTGTGCATGACCTGCGGCACCAAGATGCGTCCCGCGGGCAGCTGCTACGTCTGCGAGGGCTGCGGCTCGACCAGCGGCTGCAGCTGACACGGCCTGAACCGGGGAGTCGGTGAGCCACATGGCTCACCGGCTCCCCGTCGTCTCTCCCGATCGCAGGAAAAGGGAGCATCGCGGGAAAAGGGAGTTGAGTCTCCAGTGAGTGGAGACGGCACAGTGGTGCCGTGAGCGAAGGCACGGAGCTTTTCACGATCGGGCAGCTCGCCCGCCGTACGGGACTGCCGGTGCGGACGATCCGTTTCTGGTCGGACAGCGGTCTGGTGCCGCCGACCGGGCGGTCCGCGGGCGGCTACCGTCTCTACGACGCGCGGGCGGTCGCCCGGCTCGACCTCGTCAGGACCCTGCGCGAACTCGGGTTCGGTCTTGAGGCGGTCGAGGAGGTCCTGTGCCGGGCCACGACAGTCGCCCAGGTCGCCGAGACGCATGTCGCGGCGCTTGAGGCGGAGATCCGTACCCTGCGGCTGCGCCGCGCCGTGCTGAGCACGGTCGCCAAGCGCGGCAGCACGATCGAGGAGGCGTCACTGATGCACAGACTGGCCAGGCTGTCCGCGCGGGAGCGGCAGCAGATCATCGATGACTTCGTGGACCGCGTCCTCGCCGGGGTCGACCCCGGCGAGGGCCCGGCGCTGGGCATCGCGAACGGCATGCGGCAGGTGAACACCGAACTGCCGGACGAGCCGAGCCCGGAGCAGGTGGACGCCTGGATGGAGCTGGCGGAACTCGTCGAGGACGAGGACTTCCAGCGCCGGGTCAGGGAGATGGTGGTGGCGGGCCAGAACGCGGACAGCCCCGCAGACCCGCTGGACCACCAGGCCGTCATGGAGCACGCCGTCCCGGCCCAGGCGGCGGGGGTCGCGCCGGACTCGGCCGAGGGGCGGGCCGTACTCGACCTGATCGTCGCGCCGGAGACCCGGGCACAGGAGCGGGTACGGCTGGCCGAGCAGGTGGAGCTGTTCAGCGACCTGCGGGTCGAGCGGTACTGGCAGCTGGTGGGGGCCATCAACGGGCGCCCGCCGTTCCCTCCGGCCGTGGCGGCCTTCCTCTGGCTGGCCGCCGCGCTCAGGGCGTCCGCCGAGGCGTGAGTCGTCTGATTCCTGCAAGACCGTGGATGTGACCTCCGGTTAGGTTGGGCCGTGCGCGGCCCCGGGACGCGCGCACCGAGCACGGCACCTCAACCGGAAAGACACTGATATGCGGGCACGTCTGAGTTTCGTGGGAATCGTCGTCAAGGACATGGCCAGGTCGCTGGCGTTCTACCGCCGGCTGGGCCTGGACCTGCCGCCGGAGGCGGACGGGGAGCCGCACGTCGAGGCGGAACTGCCCGGGGGGCTGAAGCTCGTCTGGGACACGGTCGAGACGCTCCACAGTTTCGACCCGGGCTGGCGGCCGCCCACCGGAGGCTCCCGGACGGCGTTCGCCTTCGAGTTCGACACCCCCGCCGAGGTGGACGCCGCCTACGACGAACTCGTCTCCCTGGGCTACGAGGGCCACAAGGAGCCCTGGGACGCGTTCTGGGGGCAGCGGTACGCCATCGTCCACGACCCCGACGGCAACGGCGTCGATCTGCTCGCCGCGAACGGCTGAGGGCGTCAGCAGGCGCAGGAGACGCCGAGGACAGGGGCGGTCAGCGGGTCGGGCGCACGCCGGGAGACCCCCTCCGAGGTCTCGACGGGCAGGCCCTCCCGGGCCCAGTACTCGAAGCCGCCGATCATCTCCTTGACGGGGTGACCGAGCCTGGCGAACTCCAGGGCCGCCCTGGTGGCGCCGTTGCAGCCCGGCCCCCAGCAGTAGGTCACCACGGTCGCCCCCGTGGGGACCACCTCGGCCGCGCGGGCGGCGATCTCGCCGGTCGGCAGGTGTACGGCTCCCGCGACGTGGCCCTGGAGCCAGGCCTGGACGCCACGTGTGTCGACCACGACGACGTCCGGGACTCCGGCCGCCAGGTCGGCGGCCACGTCGGAGACGTCGGTCTCGAAGGCGAGCCGGGCGGCGAAGTGGGCGATCGCCGTGGTGCTCTCGGCGGCGGGGACCGCGGTGACGGCGGATGAGGGGGCGGACATCACATGCCTTTCTCGGAGAAACGGTGCCGTGCGTGAGACATGGTTTCGCGCACGGCGCCCCTCCGGCCAGTGGCGTGAACGCCGCTTATCGCTAATATCCCGCCATGTCGCTTCTTTTTCCGGCGCGGCGGGCGCACACCGTGTCCGCCGTCGCCTTCGACGGCATGGCCCCCTTCGAACTCGGCTGCGTGGTGGAGATCTTCGGCATTCCCAGGCCCGAACTCGACGTCCCCTGGTACGAGCTGACGGTCTGCGCCGAGACCCCGGCCGACCTGCGGGTCGTCGGAGGGTTCACCATGCGGGCCGGGCACGGGCTCGACGTGGCCGCGGCCGCGGACACGGTGATCGTGCCCGCGGTCGCGGACGTGCGGGGGGAGGTCTCCGCGGAGCTGGTCAGGGCGCTGCGGACGGCGCACGAGCGTGGGGCCAGGATCGTGTCGATCTGTTCGGGGGCCTTCGCGCTGGCCGCCGCGGGGCTGCTCGACGGGCGTGAGGCGACCACCCACTGGAGGTACGCCGACCTGCTGAGGGAGAGGTTCCCGCTGGTCAGGGTCAACCCCGACGTCCTGTACGTGGACGGCGGGGACGTGCTGACCAGCGCGGGCAGCGCCGCGGGCCTCGACCTGCTGCTGCACCTGGTCCGCACCGACCACGGCCCCGGCGTGGCCAACTCGGTCGCGCGCAGGCTGGTCGTCCCGCCGCACCGGGAGGGCGGGCAGGCCCAGTTCGTCCAGGCCCCGGTGGCGCCCGCGGAGGGGGACGACGCGGTGGCCGTCGCGATGGCCTGGGCGCTCGGGCACCTGGCCGAGCCGATCACGGTCGCCGGGATGGCCGGGGCCGCCCGCATGTCGCAACGCACCTTCCTGCGGCACTTCGCCCGCCAGACCGGGACGAGCCCGCTGCGCTGGGTGATCTCCCAGCGGATCGCGGCCAGCCTGGAGCCGCTGGAGTCGGGCTCCGCCTCGATCGAGGAGGTCGCGGCGGCGGTGGGCTTCGACAGCGCCGTGACCTTCAGGCACCACTTCGCCAGGACGATGCGCACCTCGCCCTCGGCCTACCGCAGGGCCTTCAGGGAGTCCCCGTGAGCCGGGCGCCCGCTGAGCTCTGGGACCCTGGACGGATGGTCGATGAGTTCGAGGAACTGCGGCGGCGGATGTTCGGCCTGGCCTACCGGATGCTCGGTTCGGCCGCGGAGGCGGAGGACGTCGTCCAGGACGCCTACCTGCGCTGGCACACCGCCGACAGGCGGAACGTGGAGACGCCGGGGGCGTGGCTGGCCAAGGTGGTCACCAACCTCTGTCTCAACCGGCTGACCGCCGCCCGTGCCACCCGTGAGAGCTACGTCGGCCCCTGGCTTCCCGAGCCCGTCGAGTCGGCGGCGCTCGGCCCGTTGGAGACCGTCGAGCAACGTGAGGCGGTCTCCATGGCGTTCCTGACGCTGCTTGAGCGCCTCACCCCTCCGGAGCGCGCCGTCTTCGTGCTCCGCGAGGCCTTCTCGTACGGCTACCGCGAGATCGCCGAGGTGCTCGACCTCTCGGAGACCCACTGCCGCCAGCTCCTGATCAGGGCGAGGAAGCGGATGGGCGAGCCCCGGAGGTTCGACGTGCCCGGGGAGCAGCGGCGCAGGATCGTCGAGCGGTTCCTCGACGCCGCGCGGGGCGGCGACCTCGCCGAGCTTGAGCGGCTGCTCGCCGTCGACGTGGTCGTCTGGTCCGACGGCGGTGGCCGGGTCGGCGCCGCGCTGCGCCCCGTGGAGGGCCGGGACAAGGTCGTCCGCTTCCTGGCCGGGATCGCCGCCAAGTTCGGCCCCGGGGGCGGGTTCGCCCACACCGAGGTCAACGGCGAGGAGGGGATCGTGGTGCGGGCCGGGGACATGGTCGTCGCGGTCTTCGCGATCGAGGTGACGGAGGGGCGGATCACGACGGTGCGGGCCGTGCTGAATCCGGACAAGCTCTCGCGCTTCGCCGCCCCGGGTTGCCAATAATAAGCAGACCGGTCTATTTTTTGGGTCATGGGACGCAAGGGTGAGGAGACCAGGACGCGGCTGCTCGACGCGACGCGGGAGCTGATCGAGAGCGGCGGCTACTTCGGGGCCGGGCTGAACCAGGTGGTGGCGGCCAGCGGAGCGCCGCGCGGCTCGCTCTACTTCCACTTCCCCGGCGGCAAGGACCAGCTCGTCGGTGAGTCCGTACGGCGGGCGGGTCACGAGGTCGGCCGGATGGTGCGGGAGCTTGCCGAGTCCGCGCCCGACACCGTGAGCCTGGTCACCGGGGTGCTCGCACTGCTGGGCGACCGGCTTGAGGCCTCCGGGTGGCGCAAGGGCTGCCCGGTGGCCACGGTGGCGCTGGAGATGGCGGCCGTCAGCGACCCGCTCCAGGAGGTCTGCGCCGAGGTCTACGGCTCGTGGGAGGAGGCGCTGCGTCACCGGCTGGCCGTGGACGGGCACCCGGAGCCCGCCGACACGGCCGCCACGGTCCTGGCCCTGATCGAGGGCGCGCTGCTGCTGGCCAGGGCGCATCGCAGCCGGGAGCCGCTCGACCGGGTGGCGCGCGGGATCGCCACGCTGCTGAGGCCGTAACGCCAGGACCCCTCCCCGGCTCCCTTCGTATGTCCATGAAATATGTAGACCGATCTATTATGAGGTGATCGCGTGACCCCCGACTCCATCGTCTTCGGCGCGGCGGGATTCATCGGCCGCTCCCTGGTCGCCGAACTCCTGCGCAGGGAGCGCGTGGTGGCCGCCGCCCTGCGCGGACCGGCGGACCGGCTGACCTCCTGGCTCGCCGGGCAGGGCGTGGACACCGCGCGGCTGACCGTCGTGACCGCCGACATCGCCGTCCCCGGGCTCGGGCTCGGCGCCGCGCCGGACCTCGGGCGGGTGCGCGACGTCTACAACACCGCGGCACGCTTCGCCTTCGGACTGGGCATCGCCGAGGCGAGAGCGGCCAACGTGACCGGGGCGGTCAACGTGGCCGACTGGGCGGCCACCCGCCAGGGGCTGCGGCGCCTGGTGCACGTCAGCGGCTACCGTGTCAGCGGCGGTCCTCCCGACTACCGCCGTGACGGGGCCTACGAGGCCTCGAAACGGGAGGGCGACGCGGCGGTGCGCGCCCGCGCCGCGGAACTCGGCGTCCCGCTGACCGTCGTCAACCCCAGTTCGGTCACCGGTGAGGGGCAGTTCATCGGCCTCGCCTCGGTGGTGCGCGACCTGTGGCGTGGCCGGCTGCCCCTGCTGCCCGGGGACGGCAGGACCTTCCTGCCGGTCGTGGACATCGGCTACCTGGCCCGCTTCATGGCGGAGGTGCCCGGCCACGAGGAGACGGCGGGCGAGGCCTACTGGGTGCTCGACGACCGGACGCCGAACCTGCCGGAGCTGACCGGGCTCCTGGCCGCCCACCTGGGAGTCCGCCCTCCGCGCGCGACGATCCCGGTCCCTCTCGTACGGCGGCTGCCCCGTGCCCTGACCGGCGCCGACCCGGAGACGCTGTCGTTCATGTCCGGCGACCGCTACGAGACGGCCCCCGCCCTGGCCTTCGCCGAGCGGGCCGGTCTGCGCATGCCCCCGGTGGAGGAGATGCTCAGGACCTGGGCGGACGGGCTGGTCGGCGCCGGGTTCGGGGAGGGGGAGGCGCCACGCGGGCCGTACGGGTTCCGGGACGTGGCGGGCAGCCGTACCTGGGTGGCGGGGGAGCGGGAGAGCCCCCGGTACGTGCTGCTGCACGGGCTGCCGCTCGACGCCCGCTCCTGGGCGGAGGTGAGCGAGTCGCTCGACGGTCCCGTCCTGGCCGCCGACCTGCCGGGACTCGGCCGCTCCTCGCCCGCCCGCTCACTGGGGGAGTGGACCGAGGCGTTGCTCGAACCGGCGGGGACGCGCCCGGTGCTGGTCGGGCACTCCTTCGCCTGCGGGCCCGTCCTGCGCTACGCGCTCGCACGTCCTGAGCGGATCTCCGCGGTCGTGCTCCTGGCCCCGGCCTTCCTGCAGGCTCCGGCGGGGTGGCCGGCCCGCTCGGCCTTCGGCGCCGCCGTACTGCGCGGGACGTCCCCGGCGCGGCTGGCGGGCAGACTCGGCGTGCCCGAGGGCGCGCTCGCCGACCTGCGCCGCCCCGGTGCCGCCCGGCGGGTGATCGGGGCGATGCGCGCGGGCTACGCGGCCAGGGAGGAACTGCGACGGGCGCTCGGCCGGGCCGAGGTCCCGGTGACGATCGTCACCGGCGCGGCCGACCCGCTCGTGGTGGGTGAGGCCGACGTCGTGATCGAGGGCGCGGGGCACTACCCCCAGCTCACCCATCCCCGGCGGGTGGCGCGTGTCCTGCGAGAAGCCGCAGGGCGAGTTCTTCCAGCGCGGCTGTGATCCGCTCGGGTCCGAGCCCGCGACCCTCACGCTGGAAGGTGTAGACCTCGGGGGCGAGCGGGGCGAGCGCGATCTCGACGAGCGCGTCCGGGTCGGGCACGTCGGCGGCGACCAGCAGCGAGCGCACGTGCGCCCGCCAGAAACCGTAGGCGCCGGTGGCGAAGCGCGAGCGGCCCGTCTCCGCGCCGAGCACCAGGTGGGAGTGGGATTCGAGCAGGCCGACCATCGCGGCGTAGAAGGCGGCCAGCCGCCGCGCGGGCGTGGCACCGGGGCCGAGGGGCGGCCGGCCTCCGATCAGTTCGCGCTGCAGGGCCTTCTCGTGCTCGTCGAGCATCGCGGTCGCGATCGCGGCCCGGTCGGGATAGCGGCGGTACAGGGTGCCCCGGCCGACTCCCGCCGCCCTGGCGATGTCCTCCATGGTGACGTTGGGCGCCCCTTTGGCGGCGAACAGCCGCTCCGCGGCCTCCAGGATGCGCGCCCGGTTACGCGCGGCGTCTGCTCTCTCCATGCCCCCAGGGTATAGGTGGACACTGTGTCCGGATAATGCGGGAGGACCCGCGGGTCGCGGGTCCTCCCGGCTGGCCGGGCGGTCGGTCAGGCCGCGGGAGTGGGGCCGCTCGTGGCCGGAAACCGCAGGACGTTGCGTCCTGTGTAGGCGCGCAGATCGACGACCTTGGTGTCGGACGCGCCGCCGCGGCGCCGTACCGACCGGATGTCTCTGATCTTGAGCCGCGCGACGGACGGCGGCACAAGCACAAGTCTCTTCATTGAGCCCCCCGCGTGACGCTTTCGTTACACGAAATGTCTACAGATCGTCCCGTAAAACCGTCGTAAAGAACTGATCGTCAGTAGGGAAGCCTGCGGCCTGACGGGGTGCGAAGGTCCAGGTCGAAGGCGCGGGTACGGCGACGCCGGTGCTGCGAACGGGCGACTTTCGCGTGACGCATGGCTCGTCCCTCCTCTTGCTCGGGCTCGCCGGCCGGGGGTCGGCGGGAGCCCGCCCACGCTTGCCAACCTAGTTCTCCCCGGTGAGCCCTATCAACCGGTTTGATCGCGGCCGGACGACGCCGCTGACCTGGGGAACGCCTGAGTGCGTGACATCGGCCGAACTATGGTGTCCAGCGGCGCGTCCAACAAGCCGGTGAACGGAGGCGGGAATGAGCACCGGACTGGTCGACGGAGATCCGCAACGGCTCGGCGGCTACTGGCTGGCGGGCCGGTTGGGCGCGGGCGGACAGGGAGTGGTCTACGAGGCCTACGACGCACGGGGCGAACGGGTCGCGGTCAAGGTGTTGCACGGCGACGCGGCGGCCGACCCCGAGTTGCGCGAGCGGTTCGGCCGCGAGGCGGCCTCCGCCAGGCGGATCGCCTCCTTCTGCACGGCCGCCGTGGTGGACGCCGACCTCGAAGGGCCCAGGCCGTACATCGTCTCCGAGTACGTCGAGGGACCGAGCCTGCGCAGGGCCGTCGTCGACGGGCGCCGCTTCACCGGCGGTGACCTGCACCGCCTGGCCACCGCCGTCGCCACCGCGCTGACCGCGATCCACGAGGCCGGGGTCATCCACCGAGACCTCAAGCCCGACAACGTGCTGCTCGGTCCCGACGGCCCCCGGGTGATCGACTTCGGTGTCGCCCGGATGGCCGACATGTCGCTGACCGCGACCGGGATGGTCGCGGGGACCCCCACCTACATGGCCCCCGAGATCTTCATGGGGGAGCGCGCGACCGAGGCCGTCGACGTCTTCGCCTGGGGCGGGGTCATGGTCTTCGCCGCCACAGGACTCGACCCGTTCAGGGCGGAGAGCCTGGGCGGTGTCATGCACCGGGTGCTCTCCGTGCAGCCGCAGCTGGACGTACTGCCCGAGCAGCTCCGTCCGCTGGTGGCCGCCTCTCTGGCCAAGGACCCCACGGCCAGGCCCGCCGCCAGGGAACTGCTGCTCGCCCTGATCAGCGGGGGCGGCTCGCTCGACACCCGGCGGCTGCTCGCGGCGGGCAGCGAGACGGGCGGCCGGATGCACACCGGCTCGAACGACCCCGCGCTCGGCGACCTCGCCGAGGAGGCCTTCGGCGCGCTCGGGCAGGCCGAACGGGAAATCGCCCCCGAGGTGTTCCTCCGGCTCGTCACCGTGACCGACGACGGAGAGCTCACCGTACGGCGCGCCCAACTGGCCGAACTCCTCCAGGGAAGGGGCGAGGAGGAGATCGCCGCCGTCCACCGGGTGCTCGCGGCCTTCACCTATCTGGTCGGCCGCGACGAGCAGGCGCTGTGGCTCTCGCGGCCCGCCCTGACCCAGGCCTGGCCCCGGCTGCGTCAGTGGGTCGGGGCCAACCGCGACGGCCTGGTCGTGCACCGGCACATCCTCACCGCGGCCTGGCGCTGGCAGAGCCAGGGCCGCAGGGACGGCGACCTGTTCCAGGGCAGCAACCTGGAGAACGCCATGAACTGGGCGGCGACGGGACGGCGCAACATCACACTGAGCCCGGTCGAACGCGACTTCCTGGAAGCGGGAGCCGCCCTGGCCAGGCGCCGCGCACGCAGGGGCAGGCTGCTGTCCGTGACGCTGGCCGGGCTGCTGGCGGTCGCGCTGGCCGCCGGGGTGCTGGCCGTACAGCAGGGCAGGGTCGCCGAGGCGCGCAGCGTCACCATCGCGCACCAGCGCGACCAGGCGCAGGCCCGCCAGCTCGCCGCGACCGCCGAATCGCTGCGCGTCTCCGAGCCGGTCAGGGCCATGCTGCTCAGCGTGGCCGCCTGGCGGCTGAACCCGGTGGTCGAGGCGAGAGCCGCCCTGACCGGCTCGCTGGCCCAGCGTGAGACGGCCGCCTTCCACGACCCGGCGGCCGGGGTGCACACGCTGCGGGCGCTGAGCCGTGACGGGCGCGTCCTCGTCAGCGCCGGGGACGGACAGGCGCGCGTCTGGGACGTGTGGACCGGCGGACGCGCCGGCGGGTTCGACGGGATAGGCGACGAGCTGACCGGGATCGCGCTGAGCCCGAGCGGCAGGCTGCTCGCCGTGGTCAGCGGGACGAAACTCACGATCTGGGACATGACGACCGGCAAGCCGACCGGTGCGACCCTCACCGTCCGGGGCAGGGGCGTCGACGGCATATCCCAGGTGACCTTCGGCCGCTCGGAGGACCTGGTCCTGGTCAGCAGGGGCGAGGGGCTGATGGTCTGGAACCGGCGGACGGGCGGTGAGGCGGCCCCGTTCACCGCGGGCATGGGCTTCGACACCTCGCCGGACGGCACCGGGCTCGCCGTCGCCGACCTCGGAGGGAACGCGACGGCCACGACCCTCGCGGACGGCCGCAAGGTGTCGCTCGGACAGCGGTGCACCTGCGTGCGGCGCGTCGCCTACAGCCCGGACGGCAAGGTCGTCGCGGTCCGCACCGGAGCGCTCATCCGGCTCCACGACGCCTCGACCGGCGCCGATCTGCAACGTTCCTTCACCGACGCCGACGTGCAGCGCTCGTTCGACGAGGGCGACGCGGACACGCTGGTCTTCAGCCCCGACGGGCGGTTCCTGGCGTCGGTGAGCGAGCGCAACATCAGGCTCTGGCGCGTCGCGGACGGTGCCCTGTTGTTCACCCACGCCGTCGCCGCGTTCAGGCCGGTCGCCGCCTTCGACCCCGACGGGCGCACCCTGCGCTACCTGTCGGAGGACTCGGTGACCAGCCTCGACATCGCCTTCGCGACCGCCCCGGCGCCGCTGGGGAAGGCGGGCTTCGCCAGGGCGGCGCTCAGCCCCGACGGCCGCCTGCTCGCCTCGAAGGGGGAGGGGCCGGGGAAGGTCGTCCTGTGGGACGTGCGCGGACGCAGGTCCCCGGCGGCCCTGGACGTCGGCTCACAGGACCCCGGTGGCTACTTCGAGATGGCCTTCAGCGGCGACGGGAGACGGCTGGCGGTCGTCACGGGCGACATGGCGGGCGAGGTGCAGATCTGGGACGCCAGGACGTTCGAGAAGGTCATGACCGTCACCGCCCCGAGACAGGGCAACGTGACCGCCATCGCGGTGAACGCCGACGGCACCGCCCTCGCCGGATACGTCGCCTACCCCGACTCCCCGACCGGGGACGGCGGGGAGATCCACCTGTGGGACGTGCCGGGCGGCCGGCACCGCTGGGCGAGGAAGCAGGGCTACCCCGACGGCCTCCGCTTCGCCCCGGACGGCAGGACCCTGGCGGTCGCGGGCGGTGAACAGCGCCTGCTCGACACCCGCACGGGCAAACCCTTCGGCCCCTCGTACGGCTCGCCGACCGTCGGCGTCCCCGTCCTCTCGCTCGCCTTCGGCGGGGACGGCTCCCGCTTCGCCATCGCCGACCAGGCGGGACGGCTGTCGGTCTGGGAGACCTCGTCGAGGAAGCAGGTCGGTGAGACGGTCAGGACGGGGGCGGGCGAGACCCCCCTGCTGACCTACTCGCCGCGCGGCGACGTGATCGCGGGCCGGGTGGACGGCGGCTCCGTGGCGCTGTGGGACGTCGAGACCGGGCGCCGCCTCGGCGAGCCGATCGCGACGGGGCCAGGAGAGCCGAAGGCGCTGGCCTTCACCGGAGACGGGACGCGCCTGGTCGTCGCCGACTCCTCGGGAGTCCTGGCCGAGCACCCGGTGGAGCCGGAGGCCGTGGCGAACGCGGTCTGCGCGAGGGCGGGCCGTACGCTCTCGGCGCAGGAGTGGCGGACCTACCTGGGGGAGACGCCGTACCGTGATGTATGCCCCCGATGACCCAGAACTTTCCGGTCTGAGATCGCATCCAACACCGTATGAGAGTCGCGGCGAGGCTGATCGAGGGGGACCCGCACCGTCTGGGGGACTACCGGCTGGCGGGCCGTCTTGGGGCGGGCCGCCGGGGCGTGGTCTACGAGGCCTACGACTCCGGAGGGCGGCGGGTGGCGGTGAAGGTGCCGCACGGAGACCCCGAACTGTGGCGGCCACTGGCCGGGGAGGTGGCCGCGGTCCGCGCCGCCGCGCCGTCCTGCACGGCCAAGGTGATCGACGCCGACTGCGTGGGGGCGCGGCCGTACGTCGTCAGTGAGTACGTGGCCGGGCCGAGCCTGCGTGGGGCGGGGCGGATCCTGGCCGGGCCCGACCTGCTCCACCTGGCCGCGGCCCTGGCCACCGCGCTGACCGCCCTCCACGAGGCCGGGGTCGTCCACCGTGACCTCACCCCGGACAACGTGCTGCTGGGCCCCGACGGTCCCAGGGTCGTCGGGTTCGGGCCGCTCTCCCCGACGGAGACGACGCTGACCTGGCCCAGGCTGGCCATGAACGCCCCGGCCTACACCGCGCCGGAGGCGTTCACCGGACGGGAGCCCGGCGCCGCCGCGGACGTGTTCGCCTGGGGCGCGGTCGTGTTCTACGCCGCGACGGGGAGGGACGCGTTCGAGGGCACCAGTCTGGGGACGGTCATGCACCGTGTGCTGTCGGTCGATCCCGACCTGGACCCGATCCCGCAGCCGTTGCGCGCCCTGGTCGCCGACTCCCTGGCCAAGGACCCCGAGCGCAGGCCCGGGGCCCGGGACCTGCTGCGGGCCCTGGTCTCCGCGGACGCGACCGTCCGGCTCAAGGCCCCCTGCCTCGCCCCCGACTGCCTCACACACGCATCCCCCACCGCGGCCTGCCTGCCGGCGGCCTGTCTCGTGCCCTCGGGCGGCGACATCCCCGGATGGGCGGCGGAGACGTTCACCGCGGAGGCGCCGCTCACCACGGAGGCGGTCCTCGGCGGGCGGGTCTGTCTCGCCGACGCCCTGCTGGCCGCCCGCGTGCCGCTCACCCTGGACTTCCTGCTGGCGGCGGGCGACGCCATGGCGGCCAGGCTGCGGACCCCGGATGACGACCCGGGACTGGGCGCGGTCGCGGAGGACGCCTACGTCACGCTCGACCCGGCCGACCGGCCGTTCGCCTCGGCGATGTTCCTCAGGCTGGCGGACGGGCGCGGCGGGCCGCGTGGCGCGGGGGAGGCCGAGGAACGGATCGCCGAGGCGTTCGGGCCGCTGGTCGTCCGTGCGGGGGACCTGGCCCGCCTGGCAGATCCGGCGCTGCCGTACGCCTGGCCGAGGCTGGCCGGGTGGATCGAGGCGGACCGTGACGCGCGGGCCCGCACGGCCCGCGACCGCCTGTACTGGCTGGGGCTGACGGTACTGCTGACCCTCGCCCTGGTCGCGGCCCTGGTGGCCGCCCTCGGAACCGGCGGCCGACCTGTCTGAGCCCTCCCCCGGCGGGTAGGCATAGCCGGGAGTACGCCGTGAGTTTTCGGGGGGAAGACATGGCGCGATGTGAGGTCTGCGGCAACGACTACGACATGAGCTTCGAGGTGCACGCGCAGGGGGCCGTGCACGTCTTCGACAGCTTCGAGTGCGCGGTCCACCGGATGGCCCCGGTGTGCGAGCACTGCGGGGTGAAGGTCGTCGGCCACGGGGTCCAGGTGGGCAGGAGTTGGTTCTGCTGCGCGCACTGCGCCCGTCAGGAGGGGGAGGACGCGATCGTCGACCGGGTCGGCATCCCGATGCAACAGGGAGCCTGAACCGTTCGGGCACCGCTAGGGTGCAGGGGTGTATGTGAAGATCTGCGGGCTGCGAGAGCCCGGCCACGTCACGGCCGCCGTCGAGGCGGGGGCCGACGCGATCGGCTTCGTCCTGACCCGGAGCCCTCGGCGGATCACCCCGGAACTCGCCCGTGAGCTGGCCGCCGAGGTGCCCGCCCATGTGCTGACCGTCGCGGTCTTCGCCGGTGAGACTCCGCAGGAGGTACGGCGGGCCGCGACCGAGTCGGGGGTGCGGGCCGTGCAGCTGCACGGCGCCCATCCGCACGAGGACTTCACCGCGCTCAAGGACCTCGGCCTGACACTGGTCCGTGCCGGGGCGGCGGCGGGCGCCGACCTGCGCTGCGGAGCCTTCGACGAGGACATGCTCATCGTCGACGCCCCCCGCCCAGGCTCGGGGGAGCCGTGGGACTGGGCGGCGGTGCGCGGCCTCCCGCAGGGCCGCTGGATGCTGGCCGGAGGACTCGGCCCGGCGAACGTCGCCGAGGCCGTGACCGCCGCCCGGCCGTGGGGGGTCGACGTCTCAAGCGGTGTCGAGACCGCTCCCGGGGTGAAGGACGCCGGGCTCATCAGGGAGTTCGTGGCCGCCGCGCGCGGCTGAAGTCCCCGGCTACCCGGTGCCCCCGGGCGTCCGGGACGGCCGTTCGGCCGGGATCGCGGGCGTTCCGCGTGGGGAGCGGGGAGCCGTTCGCAGGACGGGCAGCGCCGTCCCGGCTCCCGCGAGGGCGCCCAGGACGTTGAAGAGCACGTCCGCCGCGTCGCAGCTACGCCCCTCCGAGAACGCCTGGGTGATCTCCAGGGCGAGGGAGGCCGCCGCCAGCCCCGTCACGACCGCCAGCGGGCGGCGGGTCACGAGGACCCCCAGCAGGGCGGGCGCGGCGTAGAGCAGGAGGTTGAGGAGGTTCTGGGCCTCCGTGAGGGAGGCCGGGCCGCCGGTCGCGCAGAAGGCCAGGCCGTGCGTGGTCAGACGCGTCGGCATCGTGAGGGCCGGGATCACGGCCAGGGAGAACAGCCAGAGGAACGCCGTCGGCCGCCGCACGCGGAACACCGCCGAGGCTCTTCGGCTCAGCGGGACGCACAGTCCGGTGAGGACCGTCAGCAGGCAGACGACCGGCAGCCAGAGGTCACGGTTGGCGAGGAAGACCTCGACGGGCAGGGGGATCAGCAGTCGCCCCAGACCTTCGTGACGTACTGGAAACGGGTCGCGGTGTTCAGCATGATCCCGTGGTAACACCCGGAGGGAAGGGAGAGGGAGAAGCTCCTGAAGGTGGTGCCGCCCGCCCGCGCCGTCACGGCCGGGCCGTAGACGGGCCTCTTGATCCCGACGCCCGAGCTGTTCGTCTGCTGGTAGCCGAGCCGGACGTTCGTCGCCCCTCCCCGCGCCTTGTCGTAGGCGACGTTGATTCGGCGCAGGGACCTCCCCTTGACGCAGAACCCGGCGCTGAGCGTGCCGTTGTCGAGGTAGCCGAACGCGGAGCCGGAGAAGGTCAGGGAGGGACCGCAGTCGCCGACGGAACCCGTGTCCCCGGCCGCGGCGCTCCCCGCCCAGACGGCCGCGCAGGCGATCGCCGAGACGGTGAGAAATGCGGTCGGCGTGACGAGGGAGGGCAGGAGGCGATCCAGCAAGGCGAGTCCTTCCGCTGGTGGGTTCGCGGCGGCAGACGGCGCAAGAAAAAGGGCATAAATGACAAATTGTGATTTGTGGGCAATGTTCTAATTGTCGGATATCTTTGTTTTTCCCTCGCGTTTCGCGGTCAGGGGGAACCTATCCGCAAACCGGCACGTGATCAACGAAGCTCGACCGGGGTCGCGCCGTGGTATCGGGTCCCGTGCAGGTCAGGGCTTGTGTGGGCTGCCTGTTATGTGGGATTTGTGAAATATATTCGCGCCGTCGGCGAGGAATCCTTCACGGTCCTACATAAACCTGTGTGCGTCCTACAGAAACCGAAACTCAATGTGCGAACAGATCGTCGCAATCATGTGGCTGCCGAAAGAGTCCTTCTCAGGCACCCTTGAGGAGAAACGACCGCGCACCCCTCCCGCGCCGAAAGGAGAAAACAGCAATGAATGCTTCCAATCCGACCACCCGACCGTCTGCCATACACATCGCTGGACGGCTCGGGAGCGCCGTCACATGGTCACATGGCCGCCCCGGGGGTGGGGGTGGCCCGCGCCACGAGACGCCCGTACGGCGCCGCGGCGGACGGAAACCGGCGGATCCCGCCGACAGAGCAGGGGTGATCTGGACGGTCAGGCCGTCACACGACACCCCGTATGCCGGGTGTGGCGGTGCGATCTGGAGGGTGAGCGCCGCCACACCTCGGACCGGATGTCGTAGCCGGACGCCGTAGCCGGCCCCGGGCCGTGCTGCCGCGGGTGACGGCCGAGACCGCGGGCCGTCAGGCCGGACTGTTCCCCTCCCGGAGGGGCCCGGCCGGAAGGGGGGCGGTCACCGGTCCGCCGGACGGACGGGTGATCACCGGCCCGCGGTCTTGGAACCCGTCAGTGGTGACCGTGCTCAGGGGGGACGGTGCCACGGGGGAGCAGCAGGGTGACGAGCGCCGCGGTCGCGCCCAGCAGCAGCGCGCTCACCACGATCGTGGAGTGCAGACCGCCGACGAACGCGACTCTGGCGGCGGTCAGCAGCGCGGCCCCGGTTTCGCCGCCGATCTCCTGCGCCGCGTGCGCGGCGGCGGCGAGCGACTGACGCGCGAGGGTCATCAGGCCGGAGGGAACCCCGGCGACCGGTGCCAGCGAGGGCGCGTAGACGGCCGTGGTGACCGTGCCGAGGACCGCGACCCCCAGGCCGGCCCCCAGCTCGTAGGCGGTCTCCTCGATCGCGGCGGCACCACCGGCCCGTGCCTCGGACGCCGAGGACATGATCGTGTCGGAGGCGGCGAGCAGGGTGACCTGGATGCCGAAACCGACGCCGACGAAACAGAGCGCGAGCGTCAGGGAGTGCGGCTCCGTACCCCAGGCCAGCGTGGGCAGCAGGCTGAGCGCGGTCAGCGCCAGGCCGCCGCCCATCGTCGCGCGCAGCCCGAAGCGGTGCAGCAGCCGCGCCCCGGCGAGGCCGCCGGCGACCGCGGCGGCCATCAGCGGCAGCAGGCGGACCGCCGCCTGGAAGGGGCTGTCGCCGAGCACGAGCTGGAGATACTGGGCGAGCATCAGTTCGAGACCGACCAGGGCGAAGACCGTGAGCAACACTGCGGCGACCCCGATGGAGAACGCCCGCTGCCGGAACAGGCCGAGGTCGAGCATCGGGGAGGGCGAGCGCCGCTGCCTGCGCACGAACCAGGCCAGCAGTCCGATCCCGGCCAGGAAGACCACCGGTCCACCGGTGCCGCCGGTCCCCGTCTCCTTGAGGCCGAAGGCCAGGGCGAGGATGCCCACGACCGACAGCAGCGCGCTGAAGGCGTCCCACGGGTGCAGCGCCCGCGCGCAGGAGTCGGGCAGAAGCCTGACGGCCGCGGGCAACAGCACCAGCAGGATCGGGACGTTGATCAGGAAGACGGCGCCCCACCACAGGTGCTCCACGAGCAACCCGCCGATGAGCGGGCCGACCGCGGCCCCGGCGGCGGCGACCCCGCTCCACACCCCCAGGGCGACGGCGCGCTCACGCCGGTCGGTGAAGACCTGCCTGATGATGGAGAGCGTGGCGGGCATGATCATCGCGCCGCCGACGCCCAGCAGGGCCCGCGCGCCGATCAGCGCGGCGGCGCTCGGCGCGAACGCGGCGGCGGCCGAGGCGACGCCGAACACCACGTACCCCATCAGCACCAGGCGTTTCCTGCCGTAGTGGTCGCCGAGCGTGCCGAAGGTCAGCAGCAGCGGCGCGACCACCAGGGAGTAGACGTCGATGATCCACAGCAGTTGGACCGAGGTGGGTTCGAGGGCGGCGGTCAGCGCGGGAACGGCGATGTGCAGGACCGTCGCGTCCACCGCGATGAGCAGCAGGCTGAAGCACAGCAGGATCAGGACCGACCAACGGCCGGTCCCTCGCCTTCGCGGGTCGATCCCGGTGCGGACCGCACTGTCCACGACCCCCATGGCGATCATGAGCCGCTGGAGGGGCCGCTGAAGGGAACGTCGGCCTCGACGGACATGCCAGGCAGCTTAGGCGAAGCCGGGTAGTGGGAAAGCCAGGAATCGGAGATTGGCTTACCGCTAATTGTGGATATTGTCCCCATATATCCTGCCTCTCTAGAGAGATACAGGGATATATCTCTTATCTAGGCAAACAGTGATCTCGCGCGCACGATGACGGTCGTGGGGAGCCAGCACGAGGTCCAGGAACCGCCGGAACCGGACAGTGAACCGGACGGTGAACCGGACGGTGACACCGGTGACCCCCGCGAACGGTGCGCCACGGCCGCGGCCCTGCTGGAGCGCGACCGGCCACAGGAGGCGCTCGACGCCATGGGGCACGGTCAGGTCACCGGTGTCGCGGACTGGGCATACCGGCTGCTGAGTCTCTCCTTCGAACGCCTCGGCCGAGACGCCGAGGCCGTGGCCGCCGCCGAGGAGGCCGTACGGACCGCTCCAGGGTCGTGGACGGCACGGCTGCGACTGGGCGCCGCCCTGCGCCGGGTGCCGGGACGCCGGTGGGAGGCGGCCGTCCAGGCGGACAGGGCCGTCCGCTACGCCCCCGAGGAGCCGGACCCCCACGTCCTCGCCGGCGACCTCGCGCTGCTGCGCGGCGAACACCACCGGGCCGAGGCCGCCTACCGGGCCGCGCTGCGCCTGGCGGACGACCACCCGCTCGCACGGGTCAACCTCGGGCTCGCCCTGCTGCGCTGGCGGCCTCCGCACGGCCACCACGACCCCGCCTGGCCGGTCGACCCCCGGGAGACCGCCCGCACGAGGGACGCCGTGGAGGCCTGGTCCCGGCAGATCCGTGCACTGCTGGCCGTCGCGCTCGCCGTGGCCGCCCTGCTCGTCCTGCGGACCGGGCCCGCCGCGGCGGCCGTGGCCGGTGGCGTGACCGTGCTGGCGGGGGCGGCGATCACCCTCAGGCGGGGTCGTGAGATCAGGCTCTGGCGCTACGTGCCGCGTCTGCTCGCGCGCGACCCCTGGCTCGGCGTCTCGGTCTCGGCCACCGTGCTCGCCGTCGTGGCCTACACGGTGGCGGTCGCCACCCTCCCGCCCGTCCCGCAGGGCGTGACGTGGCCCCTGCTCGCGGGATTCGTCCTGTTCAACGGCATCGCCCTGCCCGCCCTGCGGGTGCCCGTGCGGGCGTGGCGCGGGCGCCCGGTCAGGGCGCTGGCCGAGTTCGCCGCCATCCCGGGAGACCGTACGGCGCGGCGCAACGCCGAGACGACGCTGTGGATGCTCACGGCCCGCGCCTGGTCGGCGCTCATGGGGCTCCTGCTGGCCGCGGGGGCACTCGGCGAGATCCGGCCGGCCCTGGCCGCCCCCGCCGTCCCCGTCGCGCTCGCCCTGGCCCGCCCGAGGGGTACGGCGGGGCACCTCGTCGACCGGGTGCTCGCCGCCGACCGCCTGCTCACGGCCACCCGGTACCTGCTGACCCTGACCTCGGTCCTGCTCACGGGCGTCGCGGTCGTGACGTCGTCCGGCCTGCTGGCCGGGGCAGGCCTGGAGCGGTGGACCTGGTGGATCTGGTGGGCCTGCGGTGTGCCGCCGGCCGTACTCGCCGGGGCGCTGGCCCTCAGGGCGGCACGGGCGCGCGGGCACGACCTGCCGGGACCGTGGCGTTCGGGCCTGGCCATGCGGGAGGGGCATGACGTGCGCCCGCCGGCGGACGCGCGGGCGCCGATCCTCCTCGGTGGCGACGTGCGGCGGGCGCTGGCCCGGGTCAGGGGAGTCGTCCTGGCCTTCACGGACCGGGAGGGTCCCAGAACCCTGGCCGCCGAGGTCACCGGCCAGGCGGACGGCGAACTGCTCCTGACCGCCCCCGCCGACGCCTGGGAGGCGGCCGGACGGGACCCGAGAGTCACGGTGTTCGTCACCGACCCGGCGCAGAGCCGGTTCTGGGCCGAGGTGCGGGGCGTCGCGGTCGGCGACGTGGAGACGGGCGCGCTCAGGATCACCCCGAAGCGGGTCCTCGTCTCCGAAGTCCCAGGTCTCGGCGGTGCCCGCCACCGGGACCGCCACCGGCGCCGCCGTGCCCGGGAGCGACACGGGACCACGCGGACACGCTGAGGGTTAACCGTGCCGGGGACCGCCCGCAGGAAGGCCCGGGGAGGGCACGCGGGAAGGCGGCGGGAGGGATCGTTTCGGCATCCGAAGGCGGGGCAGAAACCCCGCACCCGGATCGTGGGGTTCATCCGGTCTCGTCCGTTTATCTGATCGTGTCAGTGTGGCGGCGTGGCGTGGCGCTCACGCACGCGCAAACGTCTGCCCGGTGCGGTATAACCGGGGGCGAATCCGGGGAGGCGTGATGCGGGAACCCGACAGGATCCGGCCCGCGGGGCGGGCGGCGGTGCGGGATGCGTTCGAAAGGGTACGGCTGCGCTACTTCCAGCTCGCTCCCGGCACACGCCGGCTGATCTACCTCCTCGCACTGGTCCTGGCCGTCGGGCTGACCCTGGGCATGGGGTGGTCGCGCGACACCTTCCTGGCGATCCTGGTCCTGCTCGGTTTCGCCGGACTGACCCTGCGCTTCCCCCGGGCCGCCGCGACCCTGGTCGTGGTGGTCGGGTGGGTGTTGCTCATGCCCCCCTTCCAGAGCCTGTACGGCGTCGGGGTGCCCGCCTCGATGCCGTTGACGCTCCTGGCGCTGCCCGTCGCGGGAGCGGCCCACCTCATCCGCTGGGTGCCGCCGTGGCTGACCACGCTCGCCGCGCTCGTGCCCGCCGCCGTCGTGGCCGCCGCCATCTCCGTCTTCGCCCCCGGCGTCGCCCCGTGGATCGCCTACGGCGTCGCCGCGGCCGTGCTGGTCTACCGGTTCGTCCAGGCCCGTCAGGCCAGGGCCGATCTGCGGGCCGGGGACCAGCGGGTGCGGATCAGGGCGCGTGAGAGCGGGCAGCCCGCCCACGCGCAGGGCACACCCGCGGCCCCGCCGCTGATCTCCGTCGAGGAGGCGCTCGGCGAGCTGGACGGCATGATCGGCCTGGCCCCGGTGAAGGAGCAGGTGCGTTCCATCGCAGCCTCGATCGAGGCGGCCAGGCTGCGCAAGGAGGCGGGATACTCCACCGAGCCGCCGATGCGCCACTTCGTCTTCGTCGGTCCTCCCGGTACCGGCAAGACCAGCGTCGCCAGGACCGTCGCGAAGATCTTCTACGCCTTCGGCCTGCTCGAAACCCCCTACGTGGTCGAGGTCCAGCGCGCCGACCTCGTCGGGGAGTTCCTCGGTGCTACCGCGATCAAGACCAACGAGGTGATCGACAGGGCGCTCGGCGGGGTGCTGTTCGTCGACGAGGCCTACGGCCTGATCAACTCGGGGGACGGCCAGCCGGACCGGTTCGGCGCGGAGGCGGTGCAGACGCTGCTCAAACGGGCCGAGGACGACCGCGACCGGCTGATCATCATCCTGGCCGGATACGAGAAGGAGATGGCCTCCTTCCTGTCGTCGAACCCCGGCCTGTCCAGCCGCTTCTCCAGCCGGGTCCGCTTCCCCAGCTACTCCCCGGGAGAACTGCTGGAGATCACCGAGCTGCTGCAGCGGCGGCGCGGCGACCGGCTCGCCGACGACGCCGGGCCCGCGCTGCTCGACCGCTTCGAGGACGTGCACCGGCGCGCCCTCGTCGACGAGCTGGGGAACGCCAGGTTCGCCAGGAGCCTCGTCGAGGCCGCGGCCCAGGCCCGTGACGTGCGGGTGGTCGGCGCGGGCGGCTCACCGACGGCGCAGGACCTGGTGACCACGACCGCGCGGGACGTCGCCAAGGCCTTCGACGAGCTCACCGCCCGCTACCGGGGTTACCAGGCCATCCCCTCCCTGGAGGAGGCGCTGGCCGACCTGGACAGGATGGCCGGGCTCGAACCGGTCAAACAGCAGGTGCACGCCATCACCGCCCAGCTCAAGGTGGCCAGGATGCGCCAGGAGCGGGGGCTGCCGACACCCCCGCAGACCAGGCACTTCGTCTTCGCCGGGCCGCCGGGCACCGGCAAGACCACCGTGGCGCGCATCCTGGGCCGCATCTTCGCCGCCCTCGGCCTGCTCGCCCAGCCCGACGTGGTCGAGGCACAGCGGGCCGACCTGGTCGGTCAGCACCTCGGCGCGACCGCGATCAAGACCAACGAGCTGGTCGACAGGGCGCTCGGCGGGGTGCTGTTCGTCGACGAGGCCTACAGCCTGGTCAACCCCGGCTACGCGGGGGGTGACGCCTTCGGCACGGAGGCGGTGCAGACGCTGCTCAAACGGGCCGAGGACGACCGCGACCGGCTGGTGATCATCCTGGCCGGATACGAACGGGAGATGGACGCCTTCCTGGCGACCAACCCGGGCCTGGCCAGCAGGTTCGGCCAGCGGGTGCACTTCCCCTCCTACTCGCCCCGGGAACTCGCCGAGATCGCCGCGTTGCTCGCCCGCGAGGCGGGCGACCGTTTCGACGAGGCCGCGGCACGCGACCTGGACGAGGTCTTCACCTGGGTCTGCGCGGACGGCCTCATCGACAGCCTCGGCAACGGCAGGTTCGCGCGCTCGCTGTTCGAGCGCGCCGCGATGCGCAGGGACGTGCGCCTGGCGGCCCAGATGGGCGGCACGGCCAGCGCGGCGGACCTGACCACCATCACCAGCGCCGACCTGCGCGCCGCGGTGGACGAGCTCGCCGGACGCTGACCTCTCCCCACTCGGTCCCGTACGGCGTGCGATGGCCGACATGTGCTTTTCGGTTCCACAACCAGAGGGATGGTTCGACAACCAGAGAGATGGCGTGGTAAACACCGCCCTTGACCGAGATCGAACCCCCGATTGAGCACTCCCTGTAGTTGAGTGGCCGCAAGATGTAGCAGGATGGCCATCGACAACAGGGACGACGCTTAAGGGGGGCGCTATGGCGGGGTTTCTTCTCCGCAGGCTGCTCAACTATCTGGTGCTCATCGTCGTCGCCACGAGCCTGGCCTACATGCTCGCAGCCTTCGCGCTCGACCCCCGCTCCAACTACGAGGGCCGCAACCCGCCGATCCCGGAGGCGGTCATCGACGCGCGGCTCACCGAGCTGAACCTCAACGACCAGACGCCGCTGGTCGAGCGCTACCTGACCTGGGTCGGCGGCCTCGCGCACGGCGACTTCGGCAAGACGGTCACCGGCGGGCCGGTCAACGACGACCTCGGGCGGCGCGTCGGCGTCACACTGCGCCTGATCACCGTGGGGGTGGTCCTCGGCAGCCTCACGGGTGTGCTCGTCGGCGCGTACGCGGCGGTCAGGCAGTACGGCGTGTTCGACCGCCTCGCGACCGGGGCCTCCTTCGCCGTCCTGGCCGTTCCGACGGTCGTGCTCGCCAACATCCTGATCATCGGCGCGGTCTCGTTCAACGACCTGACCGGCGCCCAGGTCTTCCTGGTCAGCGGTGAGACGACGCCCGGCCTTGAGGGCGATCTCCTGACCCACCTCACCGACCGCCTGCGGCACCTGATCCTGCCCACGCTCTCCCTGTCCCTGGGGCTGATCGCCGTCTACAGCCGTTACCAGCGCAACATGATGCTCGACGTGCTCGGCGCCGACTTCGTCCGCACCGCCATGGCCAAGGGGCTGCGGCGCCGTACCGCGCTGGTGCGGCACGCGTTGCGCACCGCGCTGATCCCGGCGGTCACCTACTTCGCCTTCACCTTCGGCGCGCTGCTGGTCGGCACGACCTTCACCGAGAAGATCTTCGGCTGGCACGGCATGGGCGAGTGGCTGGTCGACTCCATCTCGACCAACGACGTCAACACCGTCGCGGCGATCAGCTGTTTCGCGGCCTTCGCGGTGCTGGTGGCCTCCCTGGCGTCCGACGTTCTGCACGCGGTTCTCGACCCGCGCGTGCGGGTGGGGTGAGGGGAAGCGATGGCCATCACGGACGAGCGGTTCGCCGAGCAGGAGGCGAGCGTCGCGGGCATCACGGCGCCCTCCAGGCTGCGGGTGGTCGCGGGACGTTTCTTCGGCTCCTTCCAGGGCCGTGTCGGGTTCGCCCTTCTGGCGCTGCTGTTCCTGCTGGCCTTCGCCGGGCCGTACGCCGGCCGGTGGGGTTACACCGACAAGGACTTCATGGCCTTCCTGCAGCCGCCCTCGGGCGAGCACTGGTGGGGCACGCTGCAGACCGGCGCCGACGTGTACGCGGTCACGCTGCGCGGCATGCAGAAGTCGCTCATCGTCGGGCTGCTGGCCGCCGTGGTCGGCACGACCCTGGCCGCCGTGGTCGGCGCCTTCGCCGGATACTTCCCCGGCTGGGCCGACCGTGCGCTGACCTGGCTGACCGACCTGCTGCTCGTGCTTCCGGCCTTCCTGATCCTGGCGATCATGTCGCCGTTGTTCGCGGGAGGCCAGTGGCCGCTGTTCGTGCTGCTGCTGGCGATGTTCCTCTGGATGGTCACCTCGAAGATCGTCCGGAGCATGACCGTCTCGCTCAAGGAGCGGGAGTTCATCCAGGCCGCCAGGTACATGGGCGTCCCGCCGGCGAGGATCATCTTCCGGCACATCATCCCGAACATGTCCTCGCTGCTGGTGGTGGACGCGACGCTGAACGTCAGCACCGCGATCCTCACCGAGACCTCCCTGTCCTACTTCGGCTTCGGCATCCAGCCCCCCGACGTCTCGCTGGGAGGCCTCATCGCCGACGGCGCGCAGACGGCCGTCTACGCCCCGTGGACGTTCTGGTTCTGCGCCGGGCTGTTGATCGTCACCGTGCTCGCGGTGAACCTGGTCGGCGACTCCCTGCGCGACGCCTTCGACCCCGCGACCAGAAAACCCGCGACAGGAAAAGGAGCACGGTGAGCGAACGCGAAGAGCGCCGGGTGGGGGTCTTCCCCGTGGGAAGGTTCCCCCTCTCGCAGTTCCACGGCCTCATGGCCAGGCAGGAGAGAGGGGGGCGTCACCGGCGTCGCGCCCTTCCTGTGCCCGCGGCGCCCACCGGCCCGGTTCTTGAGGTGACCGACCTCGACGTCACCTTCGGCACGGGGGCGGGCGCGGTGCACGCCGTACGGGGGGTCGGCTACTCGGTCAACCCGGGGGAGGTGCTCGGCATCGTCGGCGAGTCGGGGTCGGGGAAGTCTGTCGCCTCGCTGGCCGTGATGGGCCTGCTGCCGCCACAGGCCCGTGTCACCGGCTCGGTACGGCTGCTCGGCAGGGAGATACTCGGCGCCACGGAGAAGACGCTCACCGCCTTTCGCGGCAAGGCCATCTCCATGGTCTTCCAGGACCCGCTGTCGGCCCTGACGCCCGTCTACCGTGTGGGCGACCAGGTGGCCGAGGCCGTACGGATCCACCAGCGGGTCTCCAGGCAGCAGGCGGCCAGGCGGGCCGTCGAACTGCTCGACCTGGTCGGCATCCCCAACGCCGCGCAGCGCGCCAGGGCCTTCCCGCACGAGTTCTCCGGGGGCATGCGCCAGCGCGCGGTGATCGCGATGGCGATCGCGAACGACCCGGACGTGATCATCTGCGACGAGCCGACGACCGCCCTCGACGTCACCATCCAGGCCCAGGTGCTCGAAGTGCTCAAACGGGCGCAGCGGGAGACCGGGGCGGCGATCGTCATGATCACGCACGACCTCGGAGTCGTCGCCGGGTTCGCCGACAGGGTCATGGTCATGTACGCCGGGCGACCCGTCGAGGTCGGCTCCGTCGACGACGTCTACTACAGCTCACGCATGCCGTACACCATGGGGCTGCTGGGGTCGGTTCCCCGGCTCGACGAGGGCGGGGACCAGCCCCTGGTGCCCATCGCGGGCAGTCCGCCCTCGCCCGCCGCGCTGCCGCCGGGCTGCCCGTTCGAGCCACGCTGCCCGATCGCGGTGCCCGTGTGCGCCGAGGCGGAGCCCGCGCTCGGCGAGGCCGGCGCGCCGGACCACCTGGCGGCCTGCGTCCGCGCGGGAGAGATCGAGGCCGAGGGCTGGTCGCCCGCCGAGGTCTACCGGGTCGCGGAGCCCAAGGCCCGGCCCGAGGAAACGGCCGTCGCGGTACGGCCCCGCGGCGAACGCGAGGTGGTGCTGGCGGTCGACGGGCTGACCAGGCACTATCCCCTGCTGAGAGGGGCGCTCTTCCGGCGCAGGGTCGGCACGGTGCACGCCGTCGACGGCATCAGCTTCGACATCAGGCAGGGCGAGACGCTGGGCCTGGTCGGTGAGTCGGGTTGCGGCAAGACGACCACCCTGATGGAGATCCTGGAGCTGGCCAGGCCGCAGCGCGGCGCGATCGTGGTGCTGGGACACGACACCTCGGCCCTCGGCGCCCGCGAGCGGATGGCCGTCAGACGCGACATGCAGGTCGTCTTCCAGGACCCGCTGGCCTCGCTCGACCCCAGGATGACCGTCTACGACATCATCGCCGAGCCGTTGCGGGCGCACGGCGTCAAAGACCCCGGCCCGAGGATCCAGGAGCTCCTCGGCCTGGTAGGGCTGGACCCCGGTCACGCCGGGCGCTACCCGCAGGACTTCTCCGGCGGCCAGCGCCAGCGGATCGGCATCGCCAGGGCGCTCGCCCTGGAGCCCAGGCTGGTGGTGTTGGACGAGCCGGTCTCCGCCCTCGACGTCTCCATCCAGGCGGGCGTGGTCAACCTGCTGGAGAGCCTGAAGCGGCGCCTGGGGCTGTCCTATCTGTTCGTCGCGCACGACCTGGCCGTGGTCCGGCACATCGCCGACCGGATCGCGGTCATGTATCTCGGCAGGATCGCCGAGATAGGCCGGGTCGGCGCGGTCTACGACGCCCCGATGCACCCCTACACCCAGGCGCTGCTCTCGGCGGTCCCGCTGCCCGACCCGCGCAGGGAACGTTCCAGGAGGCGAGTCCTGCTGGAGGGCGACCTGCCGAGCCCGGCGGAACCTCCCTCCGGGTGCCGCTTCCGTACCCGCTGCCCCTTGTTCAGGACCCTCGACGAGACCGGCCAGAGCCGATGCGTGAACGAGGAGCCCCAGGTCCGGCCGGTCGGCGAGGACCACGGCGTCTCCTGTCACTTCGCCGAGAAGGTCGAAGTCGTATAACCCTGGAGGAACTGTGACAGCAATCCGGCGTGTGGGCGTGTGCGCCACCGCGCTGACCATGGCGGGCTCGCTGGCCCTCACCGGCTGCGGGGGCCAGGGGGGAGCCAGGGGAGGCGGTCCGAGCAGCGACGGCGACGAACGCGGGACCACGATCAAGGCCTACGACATCAACCCGCTTCCCCGCGACAGGGTCAGGGACGGGGGCCTGCTCCGGGTGGGCATCAACGAGTATCCGGCCAACTGGAACCTCAACCACGTCGACGGCAATCTGGCCATGGTCAAGAAGGTCGTCGACGCGCTCATGCCCTCGGCGTTCCGCTCCAACGAGAAGGGCGAGATCTCGGCGAACACCGACTACCTGCTGGCCGGGAAGGTCACCGAGACCAAGCCGAGGCAGGTCGTCACGCTGACCCTCAACCCGCGCGCCAGGTGGTCGGACGGAACCCCCATCACCTGGGAGGACTACCGGGCCCAGTGGCGGGCGATGAACGGCTCGAACCTCGACTACCGGGTTTCGAGCACCACCGGCTACCGCGACGTCGAGGACGTGGCCAAGGGCAGGAACGACCACGAGGTGGTCGTCACCTTCGCCAAGCCGTTCGGTGACTGGCAGTCCCTGTTCGGCCCGCTCTACCCGAAGAGCACGAACGCGACCGCGGAGACCTTCAACACGGCCTGGCTGAACCGCGTCCCGGTCACCGCGGGGCCGTTCAGGTTCGTCTCGTTCGACCAGACGGCCAAGACCATCACGATCGCCAGGGACGAGCGCTGGTGGGGACAGCGGGCCAAGCTCGACAGGATCATCTACCGGGCTCTGGAGAACGACGCCCTGATCGGCGCCTTCAGCAACGGTGAGCTGGACACCTTCGACATGGGGCCGTCCGCGCCCGACTACGCGCGGGCCAAGAGCAGCCAGGGAGCCATCGTCCGTCAGGCGGCGGGGCCCGACTTCCGGCACTTCACGCTGAACGGCGAGAGCGCGGTGCTGTCCGACGTCAACGTCCGCAGGGCCGTGGCGATGGGCATCAACCGCCAGGCCATCGCCCAGTCCGACCTGCAGGGGCTCGACTGGCCCATCGTGCTGCTGAACAACCACTTCTTCATGAACACCCAGGAGGGCTACCGCGACAACGCGGGCGAGGTCGGTGTCTACGACCCCGAACGGGCCAGGCGGCTGCTGGACGCCGCGGGCTGGCGGCTGTCCGGCCAGACCCGCGTGAAGGACGGCCGCGAGCTGAACCTGCGCTTCGTCATGCCCTCCGGCCTGCAGGTGACCAAGTCCGAGGCCGAGATCACCCAGAGCATGCTGGCCCAGATCGGCGTCAAGGTCACCCTTCAGGCGGTGCCCAGCGACGACTACTTCACCAAGTACATCATCCCCGGCAACTACGACATCACCGCGTTCGCCTACATGGGCACGCCGTTCCCGGTCTTCAGCGCCTACGGCCAGTACGTCAACGCCGTCCGCGACGCGAAGGGCCAGCCCCAGTGGAACGCCAACCTCGGCCGCATCGGCTCTGCGGAGATCGACGCCGCGATGAACAAGGCGACCGGAGACCTGGGGGACGCCCAGGCCATCGCGGACACCAACGCCGCGGACAAACTGATCTGGGACGCGGTCAACGTGGTGACGCTCTACCAGCGCCCGCAGAACGTGGCGGTCAACAAGAACATCGCCAACTACGGGGCTCGCGGCTTCTACGATCTGAAGTACCAGGACATCGGTTTCGTCAGATAGGGGGCCCGGGCGGGATTCTGTCGGGGGGAGACGATAGAAGTCTTTCCATGGTTCTCTCCACGACCTGGCCCCAGGTGCTCGCATGGCGGCTGAGACGGCAGTTCGTCGACCCGGCCTCGGGGCCGGACGCGGTGTCCGTCGTCCGCCGCCTGGCGGGGGTGCAGGCCCAGGTGGCCTCCTCCGCCGAGCTCGCCGTCGCCGTACGGCGCGCGGACCCGCGTCCCGGTGAGGTCGGCGAGGCCCTGTGGCTGGACCGCACGCTGGTCAAGACCTGGACGGCGCGCGGCACCCTGCACCTGGTCCCCTCCGACGAACTGCCCGCCTACACCGCGGTCCTCGGCTCCTTCCGCAACTGGGAGAAGGCGTCGTGGCAGCGCGGTCACGGGGTCACCGCCGATGAGGTCACGGCCATCCTGGAGGCGGTCCCCAAGGCGCTCGAAGGACATGTGCTGACCCGCGACGAGCTGGTCGAGGCCGTCATCGAGGTCACCGGCGACGCCCACCTGAGACAGGCCCTCACCTCGGGCTGGGGGGCGCTGCTCAAACCGCTGAGCTTCCTCGGCGAGCTGTGCTACGGTCCGCCGCGCGAGGGCCGCGTGACCTTCGTCAGCCCCCGCGACTGGGTGCCCGGCGGGCCTTCGGCGCCGCTCTCCCGCGACGAGGGCGGCGTCCGCCTGGTCAGGTCCTTCCTCGGCGCCCACGGCCCGGGAACCCCGGAAACCTTCAACGTCTGGCTCTACCGGGGCGTCGCCCCGAAGACCGTGCTGCGGGGCTGGTTCCGCGATCTCGCGCCGGAGCTGGCGGAGATCGAGGTGGACGGCCACCCCATGGTCGTGCTCGCCGAGCACCTCGACGACCTGATGGCGACCGCGCCCGCGACCGGCGTCCACCTGCTGCCGGGCTTCGACCAGTACATCCTCGGTGCTCCCCGCGATCTCGAACCCCTTCTGCCGGCGGAGGCGAAGGCCAAGGTCAGCCGGGCCGCCGGGTGGATCTCCCCGGTTGTGGTTCACCAGGGCAGGGTCACCGGGGTCTGGCAGGCCAAGGACGGCGTCATCGATCTCGACCTGTTCGAGGAGGCCCCCGCCGCCGCCCTGGCCCAGGAGATCGAGCGGGTCGCCGCCCTGCTGAGATGACTCCTCACAGGGGAGGCAGGCGCTCCAGGAGGAAGCGCACCCGGTCTCCGGGGCGGAGCTGGGCCGCGACGGGCAGACAGGCCGAGGTGAGCACGGCGATCACCGGATACCCCCCGGTCGGGGGGTGGTCGGCCAGGAAGACGATCGGCAGGCCGTCCGGCGGCACCTGGACGGCCCCGGTGACCACCCCTTCACTGGGCAGCTCCCCGGGGCGGGCCCGCGGCAGCGGTGCGCCGCCGCCCAGCCGTACGCCGACCCGGTTGCTGTCCTGGCTCACCACGTACGGCTGCGCGCACAGCGCCCGCAGGGCGCCGGGGGCGAACCAGTCGTCCCTGGGCCCGGCGACGACCCGCAGGACCTCCCGGGACGCGGCGGAGGACGAGACGGGAGGTGCGGCGTCCACGGTGAGGGCGGGCAGGTGCCCGGCCGGCCCGACCGGCAGCCTGTCGCCGACGCCGAGCGGGGCGGGGCCGAGACCGGACAGGGAGTCCGTCGAGCGGCTGCCCAGCACCATGGGCGTGTCGAGCCCGCCCCGGACCGCGACGTAGGTCCGCAGCCCGGCCCGGGGAAACGCCACCCGCAGCTCACCGAGCGGCGGAACCCAGAACGGCGCCAGCATCGCCGGCCTGACCGTCGTGCCGTCCACGACGACCTCCAGCGGGCAGTCGGCCCCGGCGACCGAGACCCACGCCCCGGCGGTGAAGCGGAGCCGGGCGCCGCCGAAGGTCAGCTCGATCCCGGCCGCTCCCTCCGGATTGCCCACCAGACGGTTGGCCAGACGCAGGCTCGGCGCGTCCGCCGCCCCTGAGCACGGCACACCGAGATGAGCGTGGCCCGGACGGCCGAGATCCTGCACGGTGGCGTACGGCCCCGCCGCGATGACCTCGATCATGACGCGGTGACGGCCTCGAACCTGACCCGGGTCCCCGGCGTGAGCAGGGCGGGCGGGTCGGCGTTCACGTCCCACACCACCACGGCGGAACGGCCGAGCAGCCGCCAGCCGCCCGGAGAGGCCGAGGGATAGACCGCCGAGTACGGCCCCGCCACCGCGACGGACCCGGCGGGCACCGAGGTCCGCGGTGTGGTGAGCCTGGGCACGTGCAACACGGGGTCGAGCCCGGTGAGGTAGGCGAACCCGGGGGCGAACCCCAGCCAGCCGACGACGAGCTCCCGCCCGGTGTGCCGTTCGACGACCTCGGCGGGGGAGAGCCCGGCCAGGGCGGCGACCTCCTCCAGATCGGCCCCGTCGTAGATCACGGGGACCGTCACGGCGCGTGCGTCCGGGAGGTCCCTGTCGGCCTGCCCGGCGGAGGCCGTACCGAGCAGGCGGGACAGCTCGGGCAGCAGCCGGGACGGATCGGCGCCGGGCGCGCTCACCAGGACGGTCTCCGGGCCGGGAACGATCTCGGCGACGCCGGGCAGGCGCCGGGCCCGCAGCAGGGCGTCGAGGCGGTGTGAGGCCTCAAGCGACCCGGTCTCGACCAGCAGCGCGTGCTCTCCGGCCCTGCGGATCACCCCGGGCCGCCCGCTCACCCGAACGCCCGCAGGGTGACCCCCGCCGCGGCCAGGGCGTCACGTACGGCCCGTGCCAGCGCCACCGCGCCGGGGGTGTCGCCGTGCACGCAGATCGACCTGGCGCCGACCGCGACCTCCGAACCGTCGACGGCGGTGACCGTCCCCCTGGTGGCCATCCGCACGGCCCTGGCCGCGACCTCGCCGGGATCGTGCAGCACCGCGCCGGGGGCACGCCGGGAAACCAGGGTTCCCTCAGGGGTGTAGGCGCGGTCGGCGAAGGCCTCGGTGACCGTGACCACCCCCTCCCGGGCGGCGATCTCGTGGACCACGGAACCGGGCAGGCTGAGCAGGGGCAGTCGTTCGTCATGGTCGGCGACGGCCGCGACGACGGCCTCCGCCTGCTCGCGGTCACGGCAGATCCGGTTGTAGAGCGCGCCGTGCGGCTTGACGTAGGAGACCCGCCCGCCCATGGCCCTGGCGATGCCGTCGACCGCGGAAAGCTGGTAGAGCACCTCGGCGCACAGCTCCTCGGGATCCACGTCCATCTCGCGGCGCCCGAACCCGGCCAGGTCACGGTAGGAGACCTGGGCGCCGATGAGCACCCCCCGGTCCACCGCGGCGGCACAGGTGCGGCGGATGGTCAGCGGGTCGCCCGCGTGGAACCCGCAGGCGATGTTCGCGCTGGTCACCACGTCGAGCAGGGCCGTGTCGTCACCGAGCCGCCAGACACCGAAACCCTCTCCGAGGTCGGCGTTGAGGTCGATCACCATGGCTCACCTACACCGGAGGCTCGTCGGGAATGTCAGCGATGTCGTCGAGGGCGATGGAGAGTTCCTCCGGGTCGTCGCCGATCCGCTCGGCGATCTCGATCAGCACGTGCAGCACGTCGTGCCGGTCGTGACCCAGGTCGAGCAGCCGCTGGGCGGCCTCCCACAGCTGCGGGGGATCGCCCTCCCAGAGCCTGCCTGCGATCTCCTCGTGCCAGGCCAGGTGTTCGTCGTAGTCGGGCCGGTCGAGTTCGCCCGCGTGGTCGATGCCCAGCAGGATCCTGCGGTCCGCCTCGTCGGAGGGGTTGAGCAGGTCGAGCTTGATCTCACCGTGCGTGCCCTGCAGGAACGGGAAGGCGAAGACCCTGCGGGCCAGCGCGGACAGGTCGCCGTCGGGCAGCAGCCGTTCGAGCAGGTCGCGGTCGAGCCCGAAGGTGGTCGGGTCACGGTAGGCCTCGGCGAACCTGGCCGTGGCCTCCCAGATGCCGTCGAGCGTGGCGCGCAGCCCCCGGTCGGCCAGCCCGCTGCGCCGCGCCGCGAACCGAGCCCACGCCCCCAGCACGTACGGCACGGCCTCCTGCTCGGCCGGGGTGAGCAGGACCTTGCGCGGCAGCCAGTCGAGCAGGAACGTCTGGCACTTGGTGGGACTGACCCGCAGCGGCCTGCCGAAGTCCTGGTCACAGCCGTAGTCGATGATGTGGTCGGCGCATCGCGAGGCCGCCGACGGGTCGGAAAGGTGCTCGGCGGCGTCGGAGGAGAGGAACTCCGCCGCCAGCATCGCCCTGCGGTCGCGGCTGTAGGGGGCCTCGCTGTGCAGCGGGGCGGGCCGCTTACGGCCCGGCGGCAGTGCCTTGATCCGGGCGCGGGCGAAGGCGTGGTAGGCGCTGTAGCTGTCGCTGACCGGGAGGTTCGCCCTGCGGTCGCCGTACTCGGCGGTGGCCTTCATGGCCGATTCGAGCAGCGCCCTGGCCTGCTGCGGCTCGATCTCCTCGAACCTCAGCATGGGGTTGGCCCCGGCCTCGGTCCTGGCCTGGTCGAGCAGTTTGTCCACGTGGGAGGAGACCCAGGCGTCGCGGGCGATGCCCCGCATGTTGTAGTCGACGACCATGACCAGCGCGTGGCGGTCCTCGTCGTTGTCCGCGCCCCGGTAGCCGAAGGTGCACACCACCGTGTCCTGGTCGCCGTAGGCGTCGCGGGAGACGTAGCAGCCGGTCGGTTTGACGACGCCGAGACGCTCGGCCCAGCGTGGTTTGGCCACGCCGCGTTCGATGAGCGCCAGGGCGGCGCCCTCCGCCTTCGCGGCCTGACGGGCGGTGCCGAGGTAGGCCAGAGCGATCAGCAGGGTCAGCGCGGCGGGGGAGCCCGCCTTGGCGGCGTAGTCGACCAGCCCTTCGCCGAGGACCTGCTCGGCGTCCCCGCCCCGCAGGCGACGCCCCCACCAGGCCCCGACCATGTCGGAGACCATGAGCTCGGCGTCCAGCGGACTGCGCACCGCCAGCAGTTCCCTGGAGGCGAGCAGCATCTCGGCGAACACCTCGTCCGGGGACTGGTTCTCTCTCGGGTGCCGCCGGTGCCGCCGGTTCAAGCCGCCCCCTCCGTCGGCGGCATGGGACCGGTGCAGTGCCGACCGGCTCGCTCGCCCTGCTCGCTCACGTCCCAACCTTCTCGCGTCCCCGGGCCGAACGGCGCGTGGAAGACGGCCCGATGATCCCGATGTTACCGGGGACTCCGCGGTGGCGGCGCTGAGTTGACGAGGGCGAGCAGATGCTCGCGGGCGACGCGTTCGACCACCTCGGGTGTGGCCTCGATGCCGAGGTGCTCGGCGCGGGCTCGGGCGTCGGCCACGCGGCGGTCCACGGTGCCCGGCGGGACGGTGGGGAACTCGGCGGCGAGACCCGCGCTCACCCGGTCGCGGGACGCGCGCGGGCCGTCAAGGCCTGTGGCGAGAGCGGGCATGGCGTCGCCTTCCTCCGGCTTCTCCGGAAGGTGATCCCCAGGTGGACGACGGGGACGTGCGTTCCCATTCCACAACGTATCGCCTGGGTGTCAACCCTCCTGAGACCGTGTTGGCCGATGTTTGCGAGGAAGAGGTGCGAGGTGAGGCGTGCCTTGACTGGATTTGTCGACTGGGGAGTAAACCACTGTCCCCGAAGGGGGAGCCAAATCGGGAATGAGTCAGTAGCCTGATCTTCCCTGGGACGCTCGCGGAGACGAGGTGGGCAGTTGTCGGGACGGTCCGGCTTGATCCTGCTAGGGTCCTGGCCGCAAACGTTTGAACGCGCCGGAGGCGACCGCCCCGGTGTTTCGGGAGGGCGGTGGGAGCGACATCGGGCCCCGGCCGACGCCGGCCCTTCGGAGCGGGTGACCGCGCCGCGCGCGGAACGCTCCCGGGCCGTCTCGTCCGTGGCCGTCCATGGGCAGGGCCCACCGGACGCGCCGACCGCATCATGGGCGGGGCTTCCGTCCGCCCCCGCCCATCGCCGATGATGTACTGCAGGATCCGGTCCCCCGGAGCTGCGCTACGCCAATTCGCAAGTTTGGAGATGTGCCTCGTGGGAGACCCTGGCACGCGACGGAGGTGCCGACCATGAGCGCCGAAACCTCCGTGCCCCGTCCCCGGAAGTCGGGTGTGGACATCTCGGACTCCGGCCTGCTGCAGGGCCTGCTGTCGCAGTCGCCGTTCGCCTTCGCGTTCTTTGACCCCGAGGGGCGTTTCCACCGGGTCGACGAGGTCTTCGCCGATGTGGTCGGCCTGCCCGCCGAGCGCCTGGTCGGCCGGACGCCCGGCGAGATGCTCTCCGCCGACCTGACCGCGTTGATCGAGGGGTCGGTCCGGGCCATCGCGGAGGGCGCGGAGGTCGAGGGGGACCAGCGCATCCGGGTCAGGACGGCGGACGGGGAGACCCACCACTGGTCTCTGACGTTCTCGCCCGTCCATGACGACGAGGGGACGCTCAGGGCGGTCTGCCTGGTCGGGGTGAACATCACCGAGAGCCGTCAGGTCGAGGAGGACCTGCGGCGCAGCGAGGAGCGCTACCGCTCGCTCGTCGAGGCGCAGTCCCAGCTCGTGTGGATCACCGCCCCGACGGGGGTCGTGCTTGAGGACGCCCCGCAGTGGCGGGCCATCACCGGTCAGGGGCTTGAGGAGTACCTCGCCCACGGCTGGCTCGACGCCGTCCACCCCGACGACCGCCAGTACACCGAGGAGGCGTGGCACGAGGCCCTCCGCGGCCGGACCATGTTCGAGTGGAGCTACCGGGCCCGCACCAGGGCCAGCGGCTACCGTCACTTCGAGGTGCGCGCCGTCCCGATCATCCGGCACGGACGGGTGGTCGAGTGGGTCGGCGCGAACACCGACGTCACTCCGCAGCGCGAGGCCGAGGAGATGCGCGGCAGGCTCACCGACCAGCTCGGCGCCGCCGCGCTGCGTACGGCCAGGCTGCAGGGCGCCACGGCCATACTCGCCGAGGCGCTGACCGTCGAGCAGGTCGTCCAGGTCATCATCGACGTGGGCCGTACGGCGCTGGCGGCCGATCGCTCGGCCGTGGCGCTGCTCGACGTCGAGCGGGCCGCGCTGAAGCTGGTCAACAACGGCGGCATCCCCGACATCCCCGGCGCGCCGGGCGAGGAGATCCCGCTGGCGCACTCCAGCGTGATGACCATGGCGGTCAACAGCCGTCGCCCGGTCTTCGCCGAGTCGCCCGAGAGCCTGCGCGCCCAACTCGTCGACGCCGGGGCCGACGAGGAGGCCATCGGCGACTTCCTGGCCCACAGTGACGAGCGGGCCTGGGTCGGCCTGCCGCTGCTGGCCGCGGGGCGTGCCCTCGGCGCGCTGCGTTTCTCGTTCACCAGGCCTCAGAAGATATCCCAGGAGGACGGGGTCTTCCTTGAGGCGCTCGCGGGGCAGTGTGCCCTGGCCGTCGAGCGGGCGACGCTCTTCGAGCGTGAGCACCGTACCGCCGAGACGCTGCAGCGCAGCCTGCTGCCCGACCGCCTGCCGGTGGTCCGGGGCCTGGTGCTGGCCCAGCGCTTCCGCTCGGGAAGCCGTCACGTGCAGGTCGGCGGCGACTGGTACGACGCGTTCGTCCTACAGGACGGCAGGGTCGCCGCGGTGGTCGGCGACGTCATGGGCAAGGGCGTCAAGGCGGCCGCGGGCATGGGCCGCATCCGCAACGCCATGCGGGCGCTGGCGCTGACCAACCCACCGCCCGCGGCGGTTCTCACGGGTCTGGACAGGGTCTTCGAGGCGACCGAGGAGGAAGAGCAGGTCACCACCCTGGCCTACATGGTCGTGGAACCCGGGACCGGTGAGGGCACTCTGGCCCTGGCGGGGCATCCACCGCCCCTGCTGGTCTCCCCGCAGGGCGTGCCCCTGCTGTGTGAGGGCGAGCCGGGAACGCCTCTCGGCTGGCCGACGAGCCGTAGGCAGTTCCGGTTCTGCGTGCCGCCGGGACACACCGCGGTCCTGTATTCAGACGGTCTCGTGGAGAATCGTAAGCGAGGTCTGGACGCCGGGCTCGCCGATCTTTGCTCTGTTGTGACCGAAGCGCCGCCGGAAGTTGTTGGAAGTCCGCATATGTTGCTTGATTTCCTTGTTGACCGGATGCTGTCTGGGTATGAACAGGATGATGACGTCACGGTGCTCGCGATTCATGTCCCCCTGGCCACGAAGAGTGACTGAATGAAACAGTCATAACGGTTGCTTTCGGGTATCGGTGCCTCGCTTCCGTACGCACTACTCTCTTGGTCGGCCTAGGGTGGAGGGCAACCGCCAGGAGGCGGCCGTATGGATCACGGTGTCGTGTCACAATGCTGGACAGGTGCGTCGCGGTTCGCGCGGCCTCGTTCATCAACAACTAGAGGTTCCGCCCCTAGTGGGCACCTTGGTCCATTCTCGTCACGCTTTCCTTCGAGAGGTGTTCGTGTCGCCTGCAAGTTCGACTCGCTCGAAGCCATCCGAGCTGAACGAGCCCGTCATTCAGCAGCTGATGGAGCGGGGGCGCTCGCAGGGGTTCCTCGAGTCCGAGGATGTCCGCAAGGCCGTCGAGGAAGCGGACATTCCGATGGCGCAGGTCGCAGGGATTCTGCGCAGCCTCAGCAAAGAGGGCATCACCGTACGGCTGACTGCTGAGGACTCCGCGGCTCCCAAGAAGTCCCGGACTTCGACCAAGCGTCGTACCCCCGCCGCTCCCGCCCCGGTCAAGAAGACGAAGACCGCCGCGGCGGCCAAGGAGCAGCCCGAGACCGTCACGGCGGTCGTCAGCGGCTCCGAGCCCGCTCCGGCGGCAAAGAAGCCCGCGCCCCCGGCCAGGAAGATCGCGCCGTCGGCGAAGAAGCCGGTTCCCGCCCCGCCGAGGAAGCCTGCCCCCGAGGCGGCCGCCCCCGCGCCCAAGGCCGAGCCGAAGCCCAAGCAGGTCTCCGGTGACGACGACGAGGTCATCGACCTTGAGGACGTCGAGATCGAGGACTTCGACCTCGATGTCGAGGTCGAGGTCGACGTGGAGATCGAAGCCGAGGCCGAAACCGAGGCCGAGACGGAGGAGGAGCCCAAGGTCGAGGCCGTCAGGCAGAACGAGGACGAGGTCCTCATCCTGTCCGACGACGACGATGACGCCCCCGTGCCGCAGGTCGCGGCGGCGGGCGCCACCGCCGACCCGGTCAAGGACTACCTCAAGCAGATCGGCAAGGTTCCCCTGCTCAACGCCGAGCAGGAGGTCGAGCTGGCCAAGCGCATCGAGGCCGGCCTGTTCGCCGAGGAGCAGCTCGGCACCGACGGTGACCGGTTGCCGGTCGACGTACGCGCCGAGCTGGAGTGGATCGCCGAAGACGGCCGCCGCGCCAAGAACCACCTGCTTGAGGCCAACCTGCGTCTGGTGGTCTCGCTGGCCAAGCGCTACACCGGCCGGGGCATGCTCTTCCTGGACCTGATCCAGGAGGGCAACCTGGGCCTGATCCGCGCGGTGGAGAAGTTCGACTACACCAAGGGTTACAAGTTCTCCACCTACGCCACGTGGTGGATTCGGCAGGCGATCACCCGGGCGATGGCCGACCAGGCGCGGACGATCCGCATCCCGGTCCACATGGTCGAGGTGATCAACAAGCTGGCCCGGGTGCAGCGGCAGATGCTGCAGGACCTGGGGCGCGAGCCCACTCCCGAGGAGCTGGCCCGCGAGCTGGACATGACCCCGGAGAAGGTCGTCGAGGTCCAGAAGTACGGCCGCGAGCCGATCTCCCTGCACACCCCGCTGGGTGAGGAGGGCGACAGCGAATTCGGTGACCTCATCGAGGACTCCGAGGCCATCGTTCCGGCGGACGCCGTCAGCTTCACTCTTCTGCAGGAGCAGCTCCACTCCGTGCTGGACACGCTGTCCGAACGCGAGGCGGGCGTGGTCTCGATGCGGTTCGGGCTGACCGACGGCCAGCCGAAGACGCTGGACGAGATCGGCAAGGTCTACGGGGTCACCCGGGAGCGTATCCGCCAGATCGAGTCCAAGACCATGTCCAAGCTGCGTCACCCGTCCAGGTCCCAGGTCCTGCGCGACTACCTGGACTGATCGCTCACGGTGAGAGGCCGCGCCGCATGGCGCGGCCTTTTCCGTACCCGGGCTCGCGAGGTCAGGTGGTGACGTCGAGGGCCCAGGGCTTCCTGCCGCCCGGGACGGGGCCGAGCGTCACGGTGTGGCCGAGTTCGTCCAGGACCTTGGCCAGTTCCTGCGGTGTCTGCGGATCGACGCCACTCTCCAGGAGCGCCCGGGCTATCACGCCCCGGGTCGCCTTGGCCATGTGGCTGACGACCTTGCCGTCCTTGAGGACCCGCACTCCGACCGCCCGTTGCCCCGGCTGCCAGGCCGCCGCGTAGGTGCTGGAACGCAGGTCGACGACCAGGCCGGGTTCGGCGTCGAGGACCGGGGTGATCGTCTTGCGCCAGTAGGGTCCGAGGGCGCCGAGCGGCGGTAGCCGTACGCTCATCGACAGGCGGTAGGGCGGCACCCGGTCGGTGATCCGCAGCAGGCCCCACAGGCCGGAGAAGATCAGCACGCTTCCGGCGGCCCGTTCGGCGGCGCCTGGAGACAGTGAGGCCAGGCCGAGATTGTCGTAGAGCACGCCGGTGTACAGTTCCGCCGCCGTCAGTGTGGCGGCGGTCCTCAGCTGCCGGTTCTTGTCGAGTTCACCCACCTGCCCCGGGGACAGGCCGAGCACGTCCTGCGCCTGGCGTTTTCCGGACAGGGTGACGAGCGTGCCCAGGACCTTCCGCCTGGAGGGCGTCAGGGAAGGAAAGCTCAGCAGGGACAGATCGAGGGCGGGGCCGTCGCCCAGCGCGGCCTTTCCCTCGGATGGCGGCAGCAGAATCAACACAGTCGCCGAGCGTAACGCGGCGGGGCACGCCGACGAGGCCCGATGCCTTCGCTGGAGAACCGGTGGAGAAAGACCGTGTGCTCCGCTCCGATGACGCTGGAGCGGAGCACACGGCAGAGATATCTGAGATGGGTCAAGCCGGGCCACGGGACGGGTCGTTCACGGGAACGGCCGCACCCGCGGCGTCGGTCCGGTGTCGCCACCGGGCCTGCCGGTCTCTATCGTTCGTCGTTGCCGGCGGTCGAGGGGGTGTCGCTGAGGCGTGCCGACTCGTCCTGGATGTCGGCGCCCTTGTCTCTGAGCACGGCTACGTGCTGCCGCCCGTGGTGGGCGCAGAACAGCAGCTCCCCACCTGCGGGCAGGGTCGCGCGGATGTAAGCCTGGGCGCCGCACCGGTCACAGCGGTCCGTGGCCGTCAGCTGCTTGGTGGGGGCGAGTGTTCCAGTCACGTATCGCCTTTCAGGTCATCCCCTTGTGTGGAGGATCTGGCGTCAGTCACTTGAGACAACATCTAACCGGATGCGAGGCTTCCCAACCGGCCCCCGGCTACGCCGAGAGCGGAAAGCGCCGGAAGGTAACGGACTTTTCACTCGGTGTAACGCCATGGTGCTCGCGTGAGAAGCTTGTACCCGCCGCGGCGGGAAGAACGGTAAGCTGCGCACACGTGTTCGAGCAGAGTGGGAGTGGGTGTGACCGCAGTTAGCGCGGAGAAGGGCTATACGGCGCGCCATCTGTCGGTGCTTGAAGGTCTTGAAGCCGTCCGCAAACGCCCGGGCATGTACATCGGGTCGACCGACAGCCGTGGTCTCATGCACTGCCTCTGGGAGATCGTGGACAACGGGGTCGACGAGGCCCTGGCCGGATACTGCACCCGCATCGAGGTCGAGCTGCACGCCGACGGCTCGATCGAGGTGCGTGACAACGGCCGCGGCATTCCGGTGGACATCGAGCCCAAGAGCGGCCTGGCCGGAGTCGAGCTGGTCTACACCAAGCTGCACGCCGGAGGGAAGTTCGGCGGCGGCTCCTACGGTGCCTCCGGCGGCCTGCACGGCGTCGGTGCCTCCGTGGTCAACGCGCTGTCCTCCCGCCTCGACGTCGCGGTCGACCGTGACGGCCGGGTCCACGAGATCAGCTTCCGCAGGGGAGTGCCGGGCGTCTTCGACGGCGACGGGCCCGGCGGCAGGTTCAAGAAGAAGTCCGGCCTGCGCGACGGCGGCCCGCTCCCGCGCAAGGTCACCGGCACCCGCGTCCGCTTCTGGGTCGACCACCAGATCTTCCTGCCCGAGGCGGAGGTCTCCCTCGACGAGATCCACGTCCGGCTGCGTCAGACGGCCTTCCTGGTCCCCGGCCTGACCCTGGCCGTGCGCGACAGCCGCGGCGAGGAGTCCGCCGAGGAGGAGTTCTGCTTCGACGGCGGCATCTCGGAGTTCACCGAGTTCCTCGCCCGCGACGAGGCCGTGTGCGAGGTGCTGCGCCTGCAGGGCTCCGGTCACTTCCACGAGACCGTGCCCGTCCTGGACGAGCTCGGGCACATGACGCCGACCCAGGTGCAGCGTGAGCTCACCGTGGACGTCGCGCTGCGCTGGGGCAAGGGCTATGACAGCACCGTCAGGTCCTTCGTCAACGTGATCGCCACCCCCAAGGGCGGCACCCACGTCACCGGCCTGGAGCGGGCGCTGGTCCGCACGCTGAACGAGTTGCTCCGTGAGACCCGGCTGCTGAAGAACGGCGATGCCCCGGTCACCAGGGAGGACATCCTCGAAGGCCTCACCGGGGTCGTCACGGTGCGCGTTCCCGAGCCCCAGTTCGAGGGACAGACCAAGGAGGTCCTCGGCACCTCGGCCGCCTCCAGGATCGTCGCCCACGTCGTCTCCCGGGACCTCAGGGAGATCTTCACCAATCCGCCCCGCGGCGCCAAGCAGCAGCTGCGCGCGGTACTGGAGAAGATCGCCGCGGCGGCCAAGGCCAGGATCGCCGCCCGTGAGCACCGTGACAACCAGCGGCGCAAGACCGCCCTGGAGAACTCCGCGCTCCCGGCCAAACTGGTCGACTGCCGCAGCGACGACGTCGACCGCAGCGAGCTGTTCATCGTCGAGGGTGACTCGGCGCTCGGCACCGCCCGCGCGGCCCGCGACTCGGAGTTCCAGGCGCTGCTGCCGATCCGCGGCAAGATCCTCAACGTGCAGAAGGCGTCCGTCGCCGACATGCTCAAGAACGCCGAGTGCGCCGCGATCATCCAGGTCGTCGGCGCGGGGTCGGGGCGCTCGTTCGACATCGAGGCGGCCCGCTACGGCAAGATCATCCTGATGGCCGACGCCGACGTCGACGGCGCGCACATCCGATGCCTGCTGCTGACCCTCTTCCACCGCTACATGAGGCCGATGGTCGAGGCGGGCCGGGTCTTCGCCGCGGTTCCGCCGCTGCACCGCATCGAGGTCACGAACCCGGGACGCGGCCAGGACAAGTACGTCTACTGTTACTCCGACGCCGAACTGCACCGGGTCCTGCGTGACCTGGAGCGCCGGGGCAAGCGCTGGAAGGACCCGGTCCAGCGTTACAAGGGTCTGGGTGAGATGGACGCCGACCAGCTGGCCGAGACCACCATGGAGCCCCGCCGCAGGACGTTGCGCAGGGTCAGGATCGAGGACGTCCAGGAGGCCGAGCGCATCTTCGACCTCCTGATGGGCAGCGACGTGGCCCCGCGCAGAGAGTTCATCGTGGGCAGCGCGGCCGAGGTCGACCGCGACCACATCGACGCCTGAGGCGCCTGGGACGCACGGGACGCATGGGCGTCCGAGATGAGAGAGGGCCGGCTCCGGACGGAGCCGGCCCTCTTCTCACACCTCGACAGGCATGATCTTCCCGGTGTGCACGTCGTAGACGGCGCCACCGATGGCCAGTCCCTCGGGGAGGAACGGGCTGGTCCTGATACGCGTCAGGTCGTGCCGCAGAGCGGCGCTCTGGTCGGGCACGGTGTGGAACTCCAGACTGCGGGTGTCGACGCCGTGCTGCGCGGCGAGCTTGTGCACGTCGTCGTCGGTGGCCTTCGACATGCCGCAGTCGGTGTGCGGCATGACGAGGACCCGGTTGACGCCCAGCAGGTAGACCGCGAGCACCAGCGTTCGCAGCACGTCGTCGGTCACCCGGGCGCCCGCGTTACGCAGGATTTTCGCGTCTCCGGCTTTCAGGCCGAACAGCCCGAGCGGGTCGATTCGCGAGTCCATGCAGGTGACGACAGCCAGGCCGCGGGCTGCCGTACCGGTGAGCTCGGAGTCGGTGAACGTGGCGGAGAACTCCTCGTTCGCGGCCAGAAGATCGTCGAAGGCACCCACGCAAAAACCTTTCGGTCGGCGGAAACTATGGATTGATAATCCCTCATGCGGCTTTCCTGATGCCTTCCGGGGCGGTCTTCTTCGTTCGCTCAGGGAAGACTCCGCCATCTCCGCTCACGATGGGTGATGATGTCGTGACGCAAAGTTCGGGATTTTGGGGGGATCATGAGCAGGATCGCATCGATGGCCGAATACCTGCGTGCGCAGGCCAGGCGGAGGCTGGACCGGGTGGAGACCCATGACGAGGGCCGTAACGCGCGTTCGGCGCTGGCTCTGCTCGATGCGGCGGTCTACACAGAGTCCCTCGGCGACGACGACCCGCTGGTCGAGGTGCTCGTGGCGGCGGGGTGTTTCGGTCCCCACGGCTTCGGTGAATTTCAGCCCGGCGAGCAGGTCGCGCGGCTCATCCGCTCCTGGGAGTCGGGCGAGCCCTGGCAGCTGCTGATGGCGGTCAGGTTCGCCCTGCACACCTCGTCCGTCTGAGGTCCGGAGTCCGCCGACTCCGTCTGCGCGGGGGCGCGCTTCGCCGTACGACCGGGTGGGGGCCTGGCCGTACGGCTTCGGCCGGGCTGTGGTCCGTCGGGTGCCGGTGTGGCGCCGAAGCCCGGGGGAAGGACACTGGCGTAACTTCGTCGTTGGTGTCTCCTGAGAGGGATCATGGCAATCGCGCGCATGAGGTCGGTCGTCCTCGACTGTCCGGACCCGAAGATCCTGGCCGATTTCTACGGCGCCGTCCTGGGCTGGGAGGTGTCCTCGGTCGAGGACGACTGGGTGGTTCTGACCGACGGGCGGAGCCGGCTGTGCTTCCAGCTCGCGGAGGACTACCGGCCGCCCCGCTGGCCCGGTGCGGAGATCCCTCAGCAGTTCCACCTCGACTTCACCGTGGACGACATGGACGAGGGGGAGGCCGCCGTGCTCGCGGCGGGTGCGACCAAGCACGCCCACCAGCCGAGCGAGGACGACAGTTTCCGTGTCTTCCTCGACCCGGTGGGGCATCCGTTCTGCCTCTGTGTGGGAGAGCCCTCCCGCACCGGGTGACGGCCCGCGCAGGCGGGGCCGGGAAAACGAGGGGTGAGAACGGCCCTGACGGGCCCTCCAGGCTCGCAGAGGCGTTCACCGGGGGGAAAGGTCATCTTCTGGGAGAACCCCCGCCCTGCGGGCCGTGAGGGCGGGGGAGGGTTCCCGGAGGACGGGCGCGGGGCCCTCCTCCGGGAACGGTGGACCGGGATCGGGGGCTCAGTCCCCGGCGGTTTCGTCCTCGGACGGGTCGTCCGAGGCGCCGAGAGAGCCGCCGACGGCCGCCACGGTGTGTGTGAGACGCAGGCCCGATCCGTCGCGGCGGCCCAGTTCCTCGGGGAGCGGGACGGGCTTGCCGACGGTCGAGACGGCGCGCACGGGGGCGGGGCCCGCCCAGGCGAGCAGCAGGACGTCCTCACCCTTCAGGAAACGCTGGGCCCGCACGCCGCCGGTCGCCCTTCCCTTGGGGGGATACTCGGCGTAGTCGGAGATCTTCGCGCCACCGACCTGGGTCCCCGGCAGCGCGGTCGAGGAGCCCGCGATCGTCACGACCCTGGACTCACGGGCGGGGTCGACCACGCCGAACCAGATCACCCGGGCGTCCCCGTCGAGGCGGATGCCCGCCATACCGCCCGCGGGACGGCCCTGCGGGCGGACGCTCGTCGCGGGATAGCGCAGCAGCTGGGCGTCGGAGGTGATGAAGACCAGGTCGTGGTCCTCCGAGGTCAGCTCGGCCGCTCCCACCACGGTGTCGCCCTCCTTCAGCCCGATGACCTCGAAGTCGTCACGGTTGGCGGGATAGTCGGGAACGACCCGTTTGACCACGCCCTGAGCCGTGCCCAGGGCCAGGCCGGGACCTTCGGGGTCGAGCGAACCGATGCCGACGACGGTCTCACCCTGCTCAAGGGTGACGTACTCGGACACGGGATGGCCGCCGGACAGCGACGGCGGGCTGTTCGTCGGCGGCAGCGTCGGCAGGTCCACCACCTGGATCCGGATCATCCGGCCCTGGTTGGTGACCACGCCGACCTCGCCCCTGACCGTGCTGCGCACCACGGACACCAGCACGTCGTGCGCCGCGCGTTCGCCGTCGGCGGGCAGCGGGGAGGCGTCGGCCGTACGGGCCAGCAGGCCGGTGGAGGAGAACAGCACCAGGCACGGGTCGTCGGCGACCTCCAGCGGCACCGAGACGTTCCTGGCAACGCCGGAGGACTCCAGCAGAACTGTACGGCGCGGCGTACCGAAGGTCTTGGCGACCTGCGCCAACTCGTCGGAGACGACCTTGCGGAGTTTGGTCTCAGAGGCGAGGATCTCGCTCAGCTCGGCGATCTCCGCCTCCAGGGTCGCCTTCTCCCGGTCGAGCTCCAGCTTGTCGAAGCGCGTCAGGCGGCGCAGCGGGGTGTCCAGGATGTAGACGGCCTGGGTCTCCGACAGCGCGAAGGACTCGATCAGCCGCTGGCGGGCCTGGCCGGAGTCGTCGGAGGAACGGATGACCTGGATGACCCGGTCGATGTCGAGCAGGGCGATGATCAGGCCCTCGACGAGGTGCAGGCGCTCCTCCCGCTTGCGCCTGCGGTACAGGGAGCGGCGCCTGGTGACGTCGATGCGGTGGTCGACGTAGACCTGGAGCAGCTCGCGCAGGCCCAGCGTGCGCGGCTCGCCGTCGACCAGCGCCACGTTGTTGATGCCGAAGGTCTCCTCCATCGGCGTCAGCCGGTACAGCTCCTCAAGCACGGCCTCGGGGATGAAGCCGTTCTTGATCTCGATGACCAGGCGCAGGCCCTTGTGCCGGTCGCTGAGGTCCTTCAGATCGGAGATGCCCTGGAGCTTCTTGGCGGTGACCAGCTCCTTGATCTTGGTGACCACCCGCTCGGGGCCGACGTTGAAGGGCAGCTCGGTGACGACGATGCCCTTGCGCCTGGGGCTGACCTGCTCGACGGCGCACTTGGCGCGCATCCTGAAGGTGCCGCGGCCCTTGGCGTAGGCGTCGCGGATGCCGTCCAGGCCGATGATCGTGCCGCCGGTCGGCAGGTCGGGGCCGGGGACGAAACGCATCAGGTCGTCGAGCGTCGCGTCCGGCTTCTTGATCAGGTGGCGGGCGGCGGCGACGACCTCGACCAGGTTGTGCGGCGCCATGTTGGTCGCCATGCCGACCGCGATGCCGGTGGCGCCGTTGACCAGCAGGTTCGGGAACGCCGAGGGCATGACCGTCGGCTCGGTCTCCTGCCCGTCGTAGTTGGGCTTGAAGTCGACGGTGTCCTCGTCGATCGACTGCACCATCGACATGGCCGCGGCGGCCAGTCTCGCCTCGGTGTAACGCATCGCGGCGGGCAGGTCGTCGGGGGAGCCGAAGTTGCCGTGCCCGTCGACCAGGGGCAACCGCATCGAGAACGGCTGCGCCATGCGGACCAGCGCGTCGTAGATGGCGCTGTCGCCGTGTGGATGCAGCTTGCCCATCACGTCACCGACGACCCGCGACGACTTCACGTGCCCTCGGTCAGGGCGCAGGCCCATCTCGCTCATGGAGTAGAGGATGCGGCGCTGGACCGGCTTGAGGCCGTCCCTGGCGTCCGGCAGCGCACGCTGGTAGATGACCGAGTAGGCGTACTCAAGGAAGCTGGTGCGCATCTCGGCGGAGACGTCGATGTCGACGATCCGCTCCTCGAAGTCACCGTCGGTCGGGGGTGTGGTCGTCCGTCGGGCCATCTGTTTTTCCTGCGCGGGCGCCTCGGTTTTCTGCCGAGGGAGAGCGCATCCTCCTTTTAGTCCTCGTGGTGTGACGGGTGGCCGGTTCAGGCCTGCGTGCCGGGGCGGGGCCGTCCTGCGCGCCCGTGACGGGCGGCACCTTGCGGAGTGCGGTGACACGCCCCTGCCGCCCGCGTGGGGGGCGAGATCATGAAGGCGCCTCCTCGGTGGTGGCGGGACCGGTCATCGGCGGGCATCGGGGCTTCGTCCCGATCGACGTGACCGTACATCGTGTGGAGTCTCGCCACCATACTCACCGTGGCCGACACTCCCGGCGGTCGCCGTCTCGCGGGCCCTCGGTCGTGGGGGAGCGGGGACCCGCTCCGGGCCAGGGGCCGGGGGTGACCCCCTCGTCCTCGTCCCCGGGAGCGCCGTGTATGACGTCGTAGACACGGAAGCCCCGTGCCCGGTAGTTGGCCAGGGCGTGCCAGCCGTCGAGGGAACAGGTGTGCAGCCACACCCGCCGGGTCGGCTCGCGGTCCTCGTGACGGTCGGCGAGGTCCCAGGCGCGGGCCGTGCCGACCTCAAGAAGACGACCGCCCAGCCCCCTGCCCGTCGCCCAGGACATGAGGCCGAAACAGGTGATCTCGACTGACGCGTCCCGGCCGGGCGTGAGTTCGACGTAGCCCGCGGGTGTGCCCCTGTGGTAGGCGACCCAGGTCTCCACACCGCCCCCGAGCAGGTCCTCCCACTCCCGCCAGGTCCAGCGCAGCCTGTCCGTCCACTGCCAGTCGCCTCCGACGGCCGTGTAGAGGAACCTGCTGAACTCAGGGGAGACGACCTCGGCGCGCACGATGCCGGCCTCGATCGCGGGCCGTCCGGCGGGGAGCAGGTCCGAGCGCGAGGTCTGTTCGAGGTACCACGTTGTGACGTCCATAGCTGAGATGCATCAAACCACGACGTGGAACCGGGTCGGCCCGTTGAACGGAGACGGAGGCCACTCCGTGGGGAAAGGAGAAGGACGCTCCCAATGCTCGCTTCGCCGGTAAGGGCGGGCGGAGTGAAACGGTCACCCCGACCTGGTACCAATAGGCCGGTGAGCGAAGAGCAGATGCTGCGCGAAGAGGCAGAGGAGCGGCTGCGGGCCCTTGCCGGTGAGCACGCCCGGCTGCGTGAGGACCAGTGGGAGGCCATCAAGGCGCTGGTCGTGGACCGGCGCCGGGTGCTCGTGGTGCAGCGGACGGGCTGGGGCAAGTCAGCGGTCTACTTCATCGCGACCGCGCTCCTGCGTGAGCTCGGCGAGGGCCCCACGGTCATCGTCTCCCCCCTGCTGGCCCTGATGCGCAACCAGATCGCCGCCGCGGAGCGGGCCGGGATCAACGCGGTCACCGTCAACTCCGCCAACCCCGAGGAGTGGGAGCAGATCTACGGGCAGGTCGCCGAGGGCCTGGTCGACGTGCTCCTGGTCAGTCCGGAACGGCTCAACAACCCCGAGTTCCGTGACCGGGTCCTGCCCGAGCTGGCCGAGAGCGCGGGCCTGGTCGTCGTGGACGAGGCGCACTGCATCTCCGACTGGGGCCACGACTTCAGGCCCGACTACCGCAGGCTGCGCACGCTGTTCCAGGAGCTGCCGGAGGGCGTGCCGGTCCTGGCGACGACGGCGACGGCCAACGCCAGGGTGACCCACGACGTCGCCGAGCAGCTCAGCGCCGACGACGCGCACTCCGGTGGCGAGACCCTCGTCCTGCGCGGCGCCCTCGAACGTGAGAGCCTCCACCTGAGCGTCGTACGGCTGCGCGGCCCGGAGCAGCGCCTGGCCTGGCTCGCCCAGACGCTGCACGAGCTGCCGGGCTCCGGCATCGTCTACACCCTCACCGTCGCCGCCGCCCAGGAGGTCGCGGCCTACCTGCGCGAGCAGGGGCACGAGGTGCTGTCCTACTCGGGGCAGACCGAGCAGGCGGAACGGCTCGCCGCCGAGCAGGCCCTGCTCGACAACAAGGTCAAGGCGCTGGTCGCGACCTCGGCCCTCGGCATGGGCTACGACAAGCCCGACCTCGGCTTCGTCGTCCACGTCGGCGCGCCGCAGTCCCCGGTCGCCTACTACCAGCAGGTCGGCAGGGCCGGTCGCGGGGTCGAGCGCGCCGAGGTGATCCTGCTTCCCGGCGCCGAGGACCGGGAGATCTGGGCCTACTTCGCCTCGCTGGCCTTTCCTCCCGAGCCCGTGGTCCGAGCCGTGCTCGACGCCCTTTCGGAGGGCGGGACGCTGTCGACCGCGGCCCTGGAGAACCAGGTCGATCTCAGCCGCAGCAGGCTGGAGACGATGCTCAAGGTCCTCGACGTGGACGGCGCGGTGCGCAGGGTCAAGGGAGGCTGGGAGGCGACCGGCGAGGAGTGGGCCTACGACGCGGGCCGCTACGCCCGCGTGGCGGCCGAACGCGAGGCCGAGCAGCGGGCCATGCTCGACTATCTGGAGACCACCGAGTGCCGTGAGTGGTTCCTGAGGCGGCGGCTCGACGACGAGACCGCCACGCCGTGCGGACGCTGCGACAACTGCACCGGCGCGCACCGTTCGCCCGAGGTCGACGCGCGGGCGGTCGAGCGGGCGGCGGAGAGCCTGAACCGCCCCGGAGTCGAGATCGAGGCGCGCAAGCAGTGGCCGAGCGGGCTGAGCGACCTCAAGGGGCGCATCAAACCCGAGCTGGGAGCCGAACCGGGCAGGGCGCTGGGCAGGCTGACCGACATCGGCTGGGGCAACAGGCTGCGCGGGCTGCTGGCCGACGGCGCACCCGACGGCCCGATCCCCGACGACGTCTTCGCCGCCGTGGTCACGGTGCTGTCCCACTGGGAGTGGCGGCACCGCCCGGCCGCGGTCGTCGCGATCCCCTCCGCGAGCCGCCCCCAGCTCGTCGGGAGCCTGGCCGAGCGGCTGGCCCAGGTGGGGCGCCTGCCCTACCTGGGAGAGCTGGGATACCGCCGGGGGACCCCCGGCCGCCAGTTCAACAGCGCCCAGCGGGTCCAGGCGGTCCGTGCCACGCTGGCCATGCCCTCCGCGCTGACCGAGGCCGTCGCGCGTACGGGCGGGCCGGTGCTGCTGGTCGACGACCGTCTCGACACCGGCTGGACCCTGACCCTCGCCGCGGCCATGCTCCGCCACGCCGGTGCCCCCGCGGTGCTTCCGCTCACCCTCGCGGTCACGGCGTAGACGAACAGGGGTACGGCCCGTGCCGGGCCGTACCCCGGGAAGAAGGCGTCAGAGGCGGGGCCGGGCGCCCAGGTGGGAGATGGCCTTGGCGGCCAGGCGGCAGCCGGCGGCGAGAGACTCGGCGGGCGGCTTGTTCTCCAGCCAGGCGGGCAGGAACCCGGCGGTGAAGGCGTCACCGGCACCGGTCCCGTCGACCACGCGCTCGACGGCCTCGGCGGGCACCTGGACAGGCTCCGCGCGGCCGTTGGTGTACCACAGCGCGCCCTCGTCGCTGAGCTTGACGACGACCTGCGGGAACCAGGCGGTCAGCACCTTGGCTGCGGCGGCGGGGTCGTCACGGCCCGTCAGGACCTTGGCCTGGTCGGCGTTGGCGAAGAGCAGCTTGACGTTCTGCGTCCATTCGAGGAACGGCTCGGCGCCGGTCCGCTCCAGCGGGGCGGAGGAGGAGCAGTCGACCGAGACCGACATCCCGGAGCGGCGGGCCATCTCCAGGGCGGCGAGACCGGCCTCGCGGGAACCCTCGTTGATCAGGGTGTAACCGGACAGGTGCAGATGAGCGCCCTGGGTGAACAGGTCACGGGGCAGGTCCTCGGGCGAGAGGGCGGCGTTGGCACCCGGGTCGGACAGCATGGTGCGCTCGCCCTTGTGGGTGACGAGCACGACGCAGGTGCCGGTAGGCCGTTCGGGGTCCATGACAAGGCGGGCGTCGACCCCGTAGCCCATCAGCTCCATGTCGCGGTTACGGCCGGTGATGTCGGCACCCCTACGCCCGATGAAGGCCACCTCGGCGCCCTCGACCGCGAGCCAGGAGGCTATGTTGGCCCCGGAGCCGCCGCCGTGCATGGTGACGATCGCCGGTGTGTCGCTGGCTCGTGCCAATGGGTAGCGAGCTCGTGCGACCGCATCGGTCATCAGATCGCCCACCACGACCACCCGCGTCATGATGTCACCGCCTTGCTGCCTTCGATGCTGACGTGCCTCTAGCCGCGAAAAACTTAACAGCTTCCGGCCAGGGTATGGGGTCCGGACCGGATAGCGCGCCATAGTCGATGCACAAGCGTTGCGTGAACAGGACGCGAACCGCCCTGCTGATCTGGCATACGCGTCTGACGTTTACTCTCAGGACTGTGGAGGCTGCTCAGTATCCCGCTCACTGGGAGGCGGACGTCGTCCTTTCCGACGGCGGCACCGCCCACGTACGACCGATCAGGCCCGCCGACGCGGAACGGCTTCGCTCGTTCTACTCCCGGCTCTCCGAGGAGTCGATCTACTTCCGGTTCTTCGGCCCCAGACCCCGTCTTTCCGAGCGTGAGGTCACCCGGTTCACCAACGTCGACTACGTCGACCGTGTCGCGCTCATCGCGACGATCGGCGCCGACATGGTGGCGGTGATCCGCTACGACCGGATCGATCCCGGGGAGGCGGAGGTCGCCTTCCTCGTCGAGGACGCGCACCAGGGACGCGGAGTGGCCTCGGTGCTGCTCGAACACCTGGCGGAGACGGCCAGGGAACGGGGCATCACCCGCTTCGTCGCCGACGTGCTGCCCGCCAACCGCAAGATGACCGCCGTGCTCCAGCAGGCCGGATACACCGCGCAGAGCCGTTTCGCCGACGGCGTCGTACGGATGATCCTCGACCTGACCCCGACCGAGACCTCCCAGGAGGTGACCGCCTCACGTGAGCACCGGGCCGAGTCCCGCTCCATCGAACGACTGCTCTCGCCGGGGTCGATCGCGGTCGTCGGCGCGGGCAGGGAACCGGGCGGCGTCGGCCAGACCGTGCTGCGCAACCTGCTGGCCGCCGACTTCACCGGCCCCGTCTACCCGGTGCACCGCCAGGCGCGGGCGGTGGCCGGGGTGCGCGCCTACCCGAGCGTGACGGCCATCGACGGGGAGGTGGACCTCGCGGTGCTGGCCGTACCGGCGGACGGGGTGATCGAGGTGGTCAAGGAGTGCGCGGAGAAGGGGGTGCGCGGGCTGGTCGTGGTCTCCTCGGGGTTCGGCGAGACCGGCCAGGAGGGGCGGGATCGGCAGGACGAACTGGTCCGCATCGCCCGCGCGTACGGCCTGCGCGTCGTCGGCCCCAACTGCCTGGGCATCGCCAACACCGACCCCGCGATCAGGCTGAACGCCACGCTGGCCGCGACCGTCCCCGGCCACGGCAGGGTCGGCTTCTTCAGCCAGTCCGGCGCCCTGGGCACCGCGCTGCTGCAGCGGGTCGCCCAGCGGGGCATGGGGATCTCCTCGTTCGTCTCGGCGGGAAACCGGGCCGACGTCTCCGGCAACGACCTGCTGCAGTACTGGGAGGAGGACCCCAGGACCGATGTGATCCTGCTCTACCTGGAGTCCCTGGGAAACCCCCGCAAGTTCGCCCGCCTGGCGCGGCGCATCTCCAGGCGCAAGCCGATCGTGGTCGTCAAGAGCGGCGGCACCACCCAGAACGTGCCCAGAGGGCACGCGGCGCCGGTGCTCGGCCTGCCGGACACCGCGCTCAGCTCGCTGTTCGAGCAGGCCGGGGTGATCCGGGTCGACGACCTGATCCAGCAGTTCGACGTCGCGCAGCTGCTGGCCTACCAGCCGCTGCCCAAGGGGTCGAGGGTCGGCCTGGTCGGCAACTCCGACGCGCTCGCGCTGCTCGCCGCGGACGCCTGCGTACAGGCCGGGCTCGACCCGGCGCCGCCGGTCAACCTCGGGGCCAGGGCCGGGGCGGCCGAGTTCGGCGCCGCGCTGACCTCGGTGCTCCAGGACGTGGACGCGGTCGTCGTCATCTACATGCCGCCGATCCCCGGCCCGGCGGACGAGGTCGCGGCCGAACTGCTCAGGGCCTCCCGCGACTGCGGCAAGCCGGTGCTGGCCACCTTCGAGGGCAGGATCGGCGTGCCGCCGGGGCTGCGGACCGGCGCGGTGCCCGAACGGGGCTCGATCCCGTCCTACGCCGCTCCCGAGGAGGCGGTCCGCGCCCTGGCCCACGCCGTACGGCACGCCCGCTGGCGCAAACGGTCCCCGGGCGTGCCCGAGGAGATCGAGGGCGTCGACACGGCCGCCGCGCGACGGCTGGTGCTGTCCAGGCTGGAGCGGGCCGGGAACGGCGAGGGGCCGGAGGAGGACGTCGAGATCGACCCCTCCGAACTGCTGGCCTGCTACGGCCTGACCGTGTGGCCCGCGGAGGTGGTCGACTCCCCCGAGGAGGCCGTCGAGGCGGCCGAACGGCTCGGCTGGCCGGTGGTGCTGAAGGCGGCAGACCCGGAGGCGGCCAAACGCGCCGGGACCGTACGGCTCGGCCTGACCGGTCCGGACGGGGTGCGCGAGGCCTTCGCGGGGCTGAAGGAGCAGCTCGGCCGGGGCGCGGTGCTCGCGGTGCAACGGATGGTCCCGCAGCCCGCGGTGCCGACCGTGGTCAGCGTCATCGAGGACTCCGCCTTCGGCGCCGTCGTCTCCTTCGGGCTCGGCGAGGTCACCGCGCGCCTGCTGCGCGACGAGGCCTACCGTCTGGCGCCGCTGACCTCGCAGGACGCCGCGGCGCTGGTCAGGTCGCCACACGCGGCCCCGCTGCTGTTCGGCGAGTACGGCTACCCGCCGGTCGCGGTCGAGGCGCTTGAGGAGCTGCTGGTCCGGGTCGGGCGGCTGGCCGACGACCTTCCCGAGGTGTCGAGGCTCGACCTCGATCCGGTGCTGGTCGGGGAGTCGGAGGTGATCGTTCTCGGGGCGCGCGCCGTACTGAGCAGTCAGCACGGACCGCGGGTGGACGCGGGGCCGCGCCGTCTCGGCTGGGCGGGGCGTGGGTGGTGATGAAAACCCCGCCACCGCCTTACCAATGCAATTAACGCCAAAAAACCGAATTAACCGCTTAGCTACTTCAGGGAAACCGCATTTCGCGGGGAGCGTCTTTCCGCCGATGGCCGAACCTCACGGGCTCCAGGTGAAAGCGCCGCCCGGGACAGGGCAGGATGGACCCATGAGGGAAACCCGACTCTCGGCCGCCGGTCTGCGCGAGGCAATCGATCGCAGCGGCTATTATCCCGACCTGGTCGCCGACGCGGTCGACTCCGCCCTGGGCAAGGAGCAGGTGAGCGCCTACGTGGTGCACCACGAGGCCACCTTCGACCCCGCCATGGAGGTGCGCAGACACGTCACCGTCCTGGTGCTCACCCCCACCCGCCTGCTGGTCTGCCACACCGACGAGCACTCGCCGGTCGAGGGGGTCTCGGTCTCGCACGCCTCGACGACCACCGAGGCCGTGCGCCTGAGCAGGATCCAGTCGGTCGCCGTGACCAGGGTCGTCCCCGACCCGGCCTCCTACGTGCCGGGTGTGCCGCCGAACGAGGTCACCCTCACCATCGGCTGGGGGGCCATCTCCCACGTGGACCTCGAGCCCGCGACCTGCGGCGACGAGAACTGCGAGGCCGACCACGGATACACCGGCGCCATCACGGCCGACGACCTGTCCCTGAGGGTGAGCGAGGCGGCCGACGGCCCCGAGGCCGTCTCACACGTGCTGGCCTTCGCCAAGGCGCTCTCCGAGGCCACCGCCCACGCCGCCTCATGACCGCCCCGCTGCTCCCCGCGTACGGCACGGCCTCCCTGGCCGACCTGTCCCGCTCACTGCTGGCCGTGCTCGGGATGGACGGCCACGGCAACCCGCTGGGGCTCGAAGCCGCCCGGCACGTTCTGGTGTTCCTCGTCGACGGCCTGGGCGCCGAACTGCTCGACGCCCACCCGGAGGCGGCCCCGTTCCTGTCCGCGCGACGGGCCAGGGTGCTCACCGCGGGCTTTCCCGCGACCACCGCGACCAGCCTCGGCACGCTGGGCACCGGCCTGCCGCCGGGCGAGCACGGCATGCTCGGCTACCAGCTCGCCATGCCCGGCACGGGCCATCTGCTCAACTGCCTGCGCTGGACCTCGGCGGGCCCGACGGTCCCGCCCGACGAGTGGCAGCCGACCCCGACCGTCTTCGAACGCGCCGCGGCGGCCGGCGTCTCCGTGAGCTACGTCGCCCCGTCCGCGTTCGGGCCGACCGCGTTCAACCGGGCCGTCTACCGGGGCACGGACTTCTTCGGCGCCGACGCACTCGACGACCGGGTCGAGGGCGCGCGCGTGGCCCTGACCCGCCCCCGCTCCCACGTGACGGTCTACTACGGCGACCTCGACGCCGCGGGCCACCGGTTCGGCTGGGGCTCCCCGCAGTGGCTCGACCGGCTCGCCGTCGTCGACCAACTCGCCGAACGGCTCGCGGGCACCCTCCCGCAGGGGGCCGCGATGTACGTCACCGCCGACCACGGCATGGTCAACGTCACCGAGTTGATCGACGTGGACGGCCCGGAGGAACGCGGCGCCGCGCTGCGCGAGGGCGTCGCCCTGCTCGGCGGCGACACCCGGGTCAGGCACATCTACACCGCCCCAGGCGCCACACAGGCCGTGCTCGGCACCTGGCGTGAGCTCCTGGCGGGCAGGGCGTGGGTCGTCTCCCGGCAGGAAGCCGTCGAGTCGGGCTGGTTCGGGCCCCAGGTGCGGCCGGACTGGCTGCTCAGGATCGGCGACGTCCTGGCTGTGCCGTACACCGACTGCGCGATCACCGCCTCGGTCAGGGAGCCGTTCGAGTCGTCGTTCGTCGGCGTCCACGGCTCCCTGACCACCGCGGAGCAGCATGTTCCCTTGCTGGAGGTAAGCACCCGATGAGCCCGCTGATCACCCCGTCCGAGCTGTCCGCCCTGACCGGGGCGACGATCCTGGACGTCCGCTGGAAGCTGGGCGGCCCGCCGGGGGTCGACTCCTACCGCGAGGGGCACATCCCCGGCGCCGTCTTCTGCGACCTGAACGCCGACCTCGCCGCCCCCGCGGGGGAGGGGGGCCGTCACCCGCTGCCCTCCGCCGAGCACTTCCAGGAGGCCATGCGCCGCCTGGGCGTCTCCGGCTCCCGTACGGTCGTGGTCTACGACGAGGCCGACTCGACCGCCGCCGCCCGGGCCTGGTGGACGCTGCGCCACTTCGGCCATCCGGACGTCCGGGTCCTGGACGGCGGCCTGCGCGCGTGGACCGCCGAGGGGCTGCCTCTCGCCGAGGGCGACCAGGAGACGGCCCAGGGCGACTTCACCGCCCGCCCCGGCGGGATGCCCGTGCTCGACGCGGACCAGGCCGCCGAACTCGCCAAGGACGGGGTTCTGCTGGACGCCCGCGCCGCGGAGCGCTACCGGGGAGAGGTCGAACCGATCGATCCCGTCGCGGGGCACATTCCCGGCGCGGTCAGCGCCCCCACCGGAGAGAACGTCGACCCCTCCGGGCGTTTCCACCTGCCCGACTTCCTGCGCGAGCGGTTCAACACGCTCGGCGCGGTCCCCGGCGTGCGGGTCGGCGCCTACTGCGGGTCAGGCGTGACGGCCGCCCACGAGGTGCTGGCGCTCGACGTCGCAGGCATCCCGGCCGCCCTCTACGTCGGCTCCTGGTCCAACTGGGTCGCCGACCCCGCGCGGCCCGTCGCCACCGGCTGATCGCCGTACCCCAGGCAGACGAAACCGGCCACCCCCGTCTTCGCGTTCGCCGTGGCGAGTGCCTGGGCGGGGCAGTGGCCCGCGGCCAGCAGTTCGTGGAAGACCGTCATCAGGTCGAGGGTCTCCTCGTCGCGTACCGGCACCAGGCTGGCCACCACGCACTGCGTCCCCAGCGACAGGAAGGCACCCGCCAGCCCCAGCGGAGCTCCGTCCGCGGGGGCATGGGCCATCCCGGCGTCACACGCCGAAAGCACGACCAGCCTGGGCGGAACGCGCAGCCGAAGCAGGTCGTAGGCCATCAGTCTGCCATCCTCAAGATCGATGCCGGACAACAGCGGGCTGCGGGAGCAGAACGTGCCGTGCGCGGCCAGGTGCGCGACCCCGGTCCCGGGCAGTGCCGTGACCACCTCGGGACGCAGCGCCGGGATCCGCTCGGCACCGGGATGACGGGCGGCGACCATCTCCGCCTCCGCCTCGGCGTGCAGCAGCCCCGGTCCGGCGGCCACCACGACCCTCCCCGCCCCCGTCCCCGCGGCCCGCACCCGCCCGCCGGCCAGCCAGGAAGCGGCCGAGGAGGCCACCGAGACCCGGCGCCCGGAGTTCGACGGCAGGACCGGCCACGGCAGGGTGTGCAGCGCCCCGGTCGGTACGACCACCAGCGCCCTGTCACCCAGGACTCCCGACAGAGGATCGAGCAGCAGACGTTCGAGCAGGGCCGCCTCCCCGGCGACGTCTGCCGCCCGCCCATCGCGCAGATGCGCCCTGCGCAGGCCGTACCTGAGCCGCACAACGGCCTCCGCGACGGCGGAGAAGGAGCCGAGACGGCGTAGCGAGACCCGTTCTGGCGAGACCGCGACGGCGACCAGTTCGTCGCCGTTCCTGGCGAACTCGACCAGGACCGCGTCGCCGAGCGCCGCCCGGAGCTCCGCGACGCCGGGGACCCGTGACCGTTCAGAACCACCCGCGACGGCCCGCCATCGCTCGGCCCAGGCCAGGAGCGTACGGCCCCGCCCGGTGCGCAGGGCCAGTGTGAGCCCGAATTCGGCCAGCGGTTCACCGGCCTTGGCCGCGTGGGCGCGGACCCGAGGGTCCTCCGCGGTGGCCGTACGGGCGGCGACCGCGGACAGGCCAGCCCTGACCTCGGCGAATGCCCCACGCCTGTCTCCGGCGAGCTCCCGTTTCAGCGCCGAGGCGTGCCGGGAGACCACTCCGGGACCACGGGTGAGCCGGTCGAGCTGGCCGTCGGCGACCGCGCGGTCGCCGACCAGCAGCGCGACCTCTGCGGCGGTGAGCCTCAGCTCCCCGGCGACCTCCGCGTGCCCGGCCTCGTCGAGGTCGTCGGCACAGGCGAGCAACTCGGTGAGCAACTCCCGGGTCGGTGAGCCGAGAGCCAGCCGGGCCCTCAGGGCGATCTCCGTCGTGAGCGGCACCAGGGCGGCGCGTTCCTGCGCGGTCAGGGCGGCGCCCGCGCGCTCGGCGGTCTGCAGGGCGCGGTGCGGCTCACCCGTGCGCAACTCGGCCCTGGCCAGCAGCAGAAGGGCCTCGGCCAGGGCGCCCTGCGCGCCCGCCGCGATGAGTTCGGGCACCGCCAGGTCGAGCAGCACCCGCGCCTCGCCCGGCAGATGGGCGGCGACCAGTGCCTCGGCCAGGTCGCAACGCGTCGTGGCCAGCCGCTCCGGATAGCCGAACAGGCTGTCCTCGGCGCGCCGGTAGGCGGCGAAGGCGGCGGGCAGATCGCCGCGCCGCGCGGCGAGGAAGGGCAGGTTCCCCTCGGCGAGGGCGACCACATGGTCGAGACCGGCCCGGCCGGCCAGCTCGGCGCAGCGGGCCAGGTCGGACTCCGCCGCCTCGAACTCTCCCAGGAAGACCCGCGCCAGCCCCCGGTTCAGCAGGGCCCCGGCGAGGAACCTGGGGTCCTCCTCCAGCAGGCCGACGGCCCGGTCACACTGGTCGGCGGCCTCCGCGTAGCGGCCGAGCCTGGCCAGGGCCACCGCCCGATGGACCCCGAGCTTGGCCACCTCGACCGGCCTGAGGTACGGCTCGGCCGCGGCGGCGACGGTGAGGGCCTGTGTGGGACGGCCGAGCTCGGCGTTGACGTGGACCAGGGAGAGACGGGCCTGGGCCGCCCTGTGCCGCAACCCCGCCGCCAGCGCGATGCCGACGGCCCTGCTCAGATGGCTCTCGGCCAGTGGGAGATCTCCCAGCTCCCTGGCGGCCAGCGCCAGAGCCCGATGGGCGATCGTGGCGGCCTCGTCGGGGACCGTCATCGAGCGCAGCACCTCACGTGCCAGCTCTCCGGCTCGCGCGGGGTCACTGCCGGACGTCTCCAGCGCCAGCTCCGCGGCGGCGACCGCCTCGTCCGGCACCACCTAGGGACGGATCCGGGTCCAGCTGGTGACGACCGGGCCGTGGCCGGGACGCCTGCACACCACGCTGAACCAGCCGGGCGGCAACCCGGTGACGGCGAACTGGCCCGTCGCGGACAGCTCACGCGACGCGGTGAGGTGAGGGGTGCGCACCTCGACCGTCGTGCCGGCCTCGGGGAGGGGGGAGACCTGTCCCGCCAGGTCGACCAGGCCGTCGACGGGGACGATCTCCAGCTCGACGACGAGACCGGCGGCGCTGAAGCGCAGCAGCCGTGCCCCCTCGGCGGACCGCACGCCGGCCGGGGCGGGCGTGGACACCGGGATCGCGGTCGAGGCGCCGGGCACCCGAAGGCCGAAGGCCGCCCTGGACGCCGAGAGGACGTGTGCCGGGACGGGGTCCTTACCCGCGGCCAGACGGAGCGCCGCGACCAGGGACTCGTCGTCGATCGCGGGGGGACGGCGGGTGGTCACGGTTGCGCCTCCTGGGCGGTGAGCATGGTGCGTAGCCGGTTCAGGCAGCGCCCTCTGGTGGGGCCGTAGCTGCCGCTGGGCATGCCCAGCCGTACGGCGAGCTGGTGGACCCCCGCGTCCGGCGCGGTGGCCATCAGCAGGAGCAGCGAACGGCAGGGCTCGTGCATCGTCTCGACGGTGCGCCACAGCCGGCGGCCCTCGTCGGCGGAGAGCACGGTCAACGCCGGATCGGGGTGGACGGCGTGGTCGGCCCGCGAGGGGCCGGGCTCGGCCTCGGCCCGCTCGGCGGCGGCGGGGTCGGCGACGAGCCGCTCGCCCCGGGTGCGCCTGCTCAGGAGAGAGGCCTCACGTCTGGCCGTGGTGAGCAGCCAGGAACCGATCCGCTCGGGGTCGCGTATGGTGTGCAGGCTCTCGACCAGCCGCAGCCACGTGCCCTGCACCACGTCCGCGGCGTCCGCCGCGCTGAGGCCGTGGGCGCGGGCCACCGACCAGAGCCTGCCGGAGAAGCGGGTCACCAGCGCGTCCCACGCGGCCTGGTCGCCTGCCAGCGCGGCGTCGATCGTCTGCTGGTCACTCACCGGCGCCTCCGAGACCACGGCGAACACATTTCGTGTTCGCGTGAAGACTTTGGGTGAGACTTTACCTTGGCGTGGGCACGACGACCCCCAGATCCGGAATTCGCCGGTTGCGGGTGGGATCGAGAACGTGGGCCGCCGCCTCCTTCGGGGTACGCTCCCCGGTCGCTGCGGCGATCGCTCCGCTGACCACGGCCGCGGCGAAGGAGGTCCCGCTCCATCCGGCGTAGCCGCGGAACGCTCCATGGCGCAGGAAGGCGCTGCGCAGCCACTCGCCGCGTGTCCAGGCGTCCACCCACGGGCCGTGCGCGGAGAACGGGGCTCTGGCCTGCTCGGCCGCGTCGAGCGCGCCCACCGCGACCACTCCGGGCAGGGCGGCGGGCCAGAACGGGCGGGTCGAGGCCGTGTTGCCCGCGCAGGCGACGACGGCGGTCGAGGACAATCCGGCCAGCGCGGTCTCGACCAGCGGGGAGGGCCTGTCGTCGAAGGTGTGGCAGCCGAGGGAGAGGTTGAGCACCTGCGGTGGATCGTTCGCGAGCCTGCCCAGGACGCGCAACAGCGCCGCCTCGTCTCCCAGGCCCCGGCCGTCCAGCACCCGTAGTGGGCGGATCCGTGCCCCGGGGGCCGCGCGCAGCACCAGACCGGTGACGAAGGTGCCGTGCCCCGCCTGAGGGTCCAGCAGGCCGTCGCGGTCGGTGTCGGGAACCTCGGTCTCCTGCCGTCCCTCCCCGAACCAGGTCCGTTCCCGCCACCAGGGATGCGGGGCGAGGCCGGTGTCGGCGACCGCGACGGTCACCCCGCTTCCGGGGCTTCCTCCCGGCGCGGGGACGGGGTCGACGGGGAAGGGCCGTGAGGCGGGGCCGCCGAAGAAGAGGGGCTGGCCGACCAGCACATGGTTGGGTGACGCACTGTGACCTTGGTCACGTAGCGTGGCCACCAGTTCGCAGACGTCCACGCCGGGCGAGAGCCGTACGCGGAAGACTCCGTCGGTCTCGGCGACCGCGATCGTCCACCGCTCGGCGGCCTCCGCGCCGAGGGCGTCGGTGAGCAACTGGCCGGGCCTGATCAGGGAGATCACTCCCGCGACGGGCTCCACACGGGTGATGTCGGCGTCCATCCGGTACTCCAGGGTTGATCACCAGGTCGATGGGTGTTTTCCTTTCAGAGGATGCCGCAGACGCGTCTGCGCGTCGCAACATCTCGGTATGACCCCCCTCTGGTGCGGCGTCACAACCGACGGTAGTCTTCCTTCAGTCACTTGTGATCATCCTGGCGAGGCCGTTGGGGAAGGCGCACCTCGTACGAAACGGGAGGTCCGGTGTCTGCTCGTGGCGTGCTCTACGTCCACTCAGCTCAGCCTGCGCTGTGCCCTCATATCGAATGGGCGGTCGCAGGTGTCCTTGGCGTGCCCGTAGACCTGACCTGGACTCCACAGCCCGCCGCGCCCGGTCACGTGCGCGCCCAGGCCGAGTGGGAGGGGCGGCCGGGAACCGCGGCGGCCATCACCTCGTCCTTGATGGGCTGGCAACGGATCCGATTCGAGATCACGGAGGACGCCACACCAGGCGCCGACGGGTCACGCAATGCCTACACCCCCTCACTCGGCGCCTTCACGGCGGTGATCGGGGCCGCGGGCGACATCCTGATCCCCGAGGACCGGCTGCGCTCGGCCATGCTGATGGCCCGCCAGGGCAGGGTGGTCCTTGAGGAGGAGCTGGATCGCATGCTCGGCAAACAGTGGGACGCCGAGCTTGAGTCCTTCCGCTACGCGGGCGAGGGCGCCCCGGTCCGCTGGCTGCACGCCGCGGTGTGACCCGGCGGCCCGTCACGGACGGTGACCGCCCCGGCGTCCCCCTCCTACGGCTTCGCCCCCCGGAGAGCGCTTCCCCGAACGGGCGGTGGAGCACCCGCCCGCGCTCCCTCCCGGGGTGAGGTCCTGCGCGGGCGCGGCACCGTCCGGGGCCGCCGCGGGCCTTCCCGGAACCGGGGAAAGCACGACGCCCCCGGCGGCGTGAGCCGCGCGGGGGCGTCGCAGAAGCGTGGTGTGACGGCGGGATCAGGTCACAGCGGGATGTTGCCGTGGGCGCCCCGGGCCGGAGTCGCCTGGGCGAGCACCTTGGCGATGGCTCCCCGGGTCTCCTCAGGCTTGATGACCTCGTCGATGACGCCGATCTCGATGGCCCTCTGGAGCCCGCCCGCGAGGAGTTCGTGCTCCTCGGCGAGCCTGGTCTCAAGCGCGGCGCGCTCGTCCTCAGGGGCGGCGGCCAGTTCGCGCCGCTTCAGGATGCGCACCGCGGCGACCGCACCCATGACCGCGATCTGGGCGGTCGGCCAGCCGAAGACCTTGGTCGCGCCCAGGGAGCGGGAGTTCATCGCGATGTAGGCGCCGCCGTACGCCTTGCGGGTTATCAGGGTGACGCGCGGGACCGAGGCCTCGGCGAAGGCGTGCAGGAGCTTGGCGCCGCGGCGGACCACACCGTCGTGCTCCTGACCGACGCCGGGCAGGTAACCGGGGACGTCGACCAGGACGACCAGCGGCACCCCGAAGGCATCGCACATACGGACGAACCGTGCGGCCTTCTCCGCCGAGGTGGCGTCGAGACAGCCGCCGAGACGCATCGGGTTGTTGGCGACGACGCCGACGGTCCGGCCGCCGAGACGGCCGAGCGTGGTGACGACGTTCGGCGCCCACTTGGCGTGCAACTCGACTCCGGGCTCGTCCAGGAGTCCCTTGACCAGCGGCTTGATGTCGTAGGCGCGGCGGGGGTTGTCCGGCAGCAGGTCGGAGAAGTCGACCTCGTCGAGGTCGGTGCGGACCCTGCCCTGGTGGCCCAGCAGCACCGCCAGGCGGCGGGCCTGCAGGTAGGCGTCGGTCTCGGTCTTGGTGACGATGTGGACCACGCCGCTGCGCTTGCTGTGCGGCTCTGGGCCGCCGAGGGCGGCCATGTCGATCTGCTCGCCGGTGACGCTGCGCACCACGTCGGGGCCGGTGACGAAGATGCGGCCCTCGTCGGCCAGGATCACGATGTCGGTCAGCGCGGGGCCGTAGGCGGCGCCGCCCGCCGCGGGGCCGACGACCACGGAGAGCTGCGGGACGACTCCGGAGGCCCGGGTCATGGCGGCGAAGACACGGCCGACCGCGTGCAGCGACTCGGCGCCCTCGGCGAGCCGAGCGCCGCCGGAGTGCCACACGCCGATGATCGGGACCCGCTCGCGGACCGCGACGTCGTAGGCGTGCACGATGTGCTCGCACCCCTGGCTGCCCATCGCGCCGCCCTGCATCCGGGCGTCGCTGACGAAGACCACGACGGGGACGCCCTCAACGCGACCCATCGCCGCCAGCGCCCCGCTGCGGTCCACAGGAGAGATCAGCCTGATCGATCCCTCGTCGAGGAGGGCGGCCAGACGCACCTGGGGGTCGCGGGGATCGTCGGCCTCCTTGTCAGAGGCGTCGTTCACCACCCTGTTGTCGAGCACAGTCATCACGGGCTCCTGTCAGATGCTGGTGAAGGCCACGGCGACGTCGTGTCCGCCGAACCCGAAGGAGTTGTTGATCGCGGCGATCTGGCCGTCGGGCAGCGCGCGCGGCTTGTCACGCACGATGTCCACCTCGACGCCCTCGTCGAGCTCGTCGATGTTGATCGTGGCGGGGGCGATCCGCTCGTGCAGCGCCAGGATGGTGAAGACCGACTCGATGCCACCGGCGCCGCCGAGCAGGTGCCCGGTCATCGACTTGGTGCTGGTGACCAGCGGGTGGTTGCCGATGACCTCGCTGATCGCAACCGTCTCGACCACGTCACCCGCGGGGGTGGAGGTCGCGTGCGCGTTGATGTGCTTGATGTCGGCACCGGTCAGGCCGGAGTTCTCCAGGACGCGGCGCATGGCCAGCATGACGCCCGCGCCGAGGGGCTCGGGCTGGGCGATGTGGTGCGCGTCGGCTGAGTAACCGACGCCCGCCGCCACCGCGTAGATCTTGGCGCCACGCGCGAGGGCGTGCTCCTCGGACTCCAGTACCACGATGCCGGCGCCCTCACCGAGCACGAATCCGTCACGGCTCTTGTCCCAGGGCCGCGAGGCGAGGTGGGGCGCGTCGTTGCGGGTGGACATCGCGCGCATGGCGGCGAAGGAACCGATGTTCAGCGGGTGGATGGCCGCCTCGGTGCCGCCCGCGACCACCACGTCGGCACGTCCGGAGCGGATCATCTCGATGCCGTATCCGATCGACTCGGCACCGGTGGCGCAGGCGCTCACGGTCGCGTGCACGCCGGCGCGGGCGCCGATCTCGATGCCGATCCAGCCTGCGGCGCCGTTGGGCATCAGCATCGGCACGGTGAAGGGCGACAGTCGCTGCCAGCCCCTCTCCTTGAAGGTGTCGTAGGCGGCCAGGACCGTGGTGATGCCGCCGATGCCGCTGCCGACGACCACGCCGAGACGCTCGGGGTCGACCTTGTCGATCGCGGCGTGCGCCCAGGCCTCACGGGCCGCGACCAGCGCGAACTGCTCCGCGCGGTCCAGCCGCCGTGCCTCCGGCCGGGGCAGAACCTCGGTCGGGTCCACGGCGGCCGCGGCTGCGAACTTCACCGGGACTGAGTCGACCCAGTCCTCGGTGAGGTTGCGAACCCCCGACTGACCGGCGAGAAGCGCCGACCAGGACGAGGCGACGTTCCCACCGAGGGGCGTGGTCGCGCCGAGCCCGGTGACGACGACGCGTACCTGGTCTGTGTTCACTGTCTTGCGCTCCTTGTGATTCGCGGGCCGAAGCCGGTAGGTGTCCAGAGACCTTTCTCAGTTCTGGATGAAACCGATGACGTCCTTGACGGTCTTGAGGTTCTTGAGCTGCTCGTCGGGGATCTCGACGCCGAACTCGTCCTGGGCGGCGACGGCGATCTCGACCATGGACAGCGAGTCGATGTCGAGGTCGTCAACGAAGCTCTTCTCCGGGCTGACCTCGGAGGCCGGAATCCCGGTGATCTCGTTGATGATCTTGCCGATACCAGCGAGGATCTCCTGCTCGGTCAGGGCCATGTCGAGTGTTCTCCTTGGGATTGGGTGGTGATGTTGGGTCTTCTTGGGTTTTGCACGGCCGGAGCCGTACAAGCTCTAGGGGATCTCGACGACCTGGCCGGCATAGGTGAGGCCGGCGCCGAAACCGAGTAGCAGGGCGAGTCCGCCCGACTGGACCTCGCCGCGCTCGACCATCCGGGACAGGGCCAGCGGGACCGAGGCGGCGGAGGTGTTGCCCGCCAGGACGATGTCCCTGGCGATGACGGCGTTCTCCGCGCCGATCTTGCGGGCGATGGCTTCGATGATGCGCAGGTTGGCCTGGTGGGGCACGAAGGCCGCGAGGTCGGCGGGGTCGACTCCGGCGGCCTCGCAGACCTGCTTGGCCACCGGGTGCAGGGCCGTGGTGGCCCAGCGGAAGACCGTCTGGCCCTCCTGGGTCAGGTGGGAGGCGCGGTCCTTGATCATGATCGCCTCGGACTTGTCGCCCGCGCTGCCCCACACGACGGGACCGATGCCCGGGGTCTGCGAAGGGCCGACGACCGCGGCTCCCGCACCGTCGGCGAAGATCACCGCGGTGCTCCTGTCGGTCCAGTCGATCCACTGGGAGAGCTTCTCGGTGCCGATGACCAGGACGTTGGTCGCCGATCCCGAGCGGATGGCGTCGTCGGCGACGGCCAGGGCGTAGCAGAAGCCGGAGCAGGCGGTGTTCACGTCGAACGCGCCCGGAGACTCGATGCCGAGGCGGGTGGCGACCCTGGCGGCGGCGTTGGGGATCTGGGCTTCGAGCGTGCAGGTGGCGACGATCACCAGGTCGATGTCGGAGGCCGAGAGCCCGCTGGTGGCCAGGGCCTTGCCGCCCGCCTGCACGGCGAGGTCGATCTCGGACTCGGAGGCGGGGGCGATCCGGCGCTCCTTGATGCCGACCCGGCTCTGGATCCACTCGTCGTTGGTCTCCATGGTCGCCGCGAGATCGTCGTTGGTGACCACGTTGGACGGCTGGTAGTGGCCCAGTGCCAGGATCTTCGCGCCCGGAGCGCCCTGCCGTACTTTCACTTGAGGGCCTCTCGTGCCGCGTCCAGGTCGTCGGGGGTCTTCAGGGGGACGGCCTTCACGCCGCGCAGGGCGCGCTTGGCCAGGCCGGTCAGGGTGCCGCCGGGGGTCAGCTCGATCATCGTGGTGACGCCCATGTCGGCCATGGTCGTCATGCAGGCGTTCCAGCGGACCGGGTTGGCGATCTGGTTGACCAGGCGCTCGACGAACTCGGCGCCGCCGGCGACCGCGGCGCCGTCGGCGTTGGACAGCAGCGTGACGGCGGGGTCGTTCGGGGTGATGGCGGCGGCGGCCGTACGCAGACGGTCGACGGCGGGGGCCATGTGCTCGGTGTGGAAGGCGCCCGCGACCGACAGGGCGATCAGCCTGGCACGGGCGGGCGGGTCGGCCTTGAACTCCTCGATCTGGGCCAGGGTGCCGCCCGCGACGATCTGCCCGGCACCGTTGACGTTGGCGGGGGTGAGACCGTGCTTGTCGATGGCGGCGAGCACGTCCTCCTCCTCGCCGCCGAGGACGGCGATCATGCCGGTCTCGGTGACCGCGGCGGCCTCGGCCATGGCCAGGCCGCGCTCGCGGACGAGGGTCAGGGACTGCTCGGGGGTCAGCACCCCGGCCAGCGCGGCGGCGGTCAGCTCGCCCACGCTGTGCCCGGCGACGACGTCGGGGGAGGCCCCGAGGACCTCGGCGACGGCCAGCCCGGCGGCTACGAGCAGTGGCTGAGCCACCGCGGTGTCACGGATCTCGTCCGCTCCCGCGGTGGTCCCGTAGGAGATCAGGTCGAGACCGATCAGGTCGGACCACGCGGACAGGCGGTCCGCCAGACCCGGTAGCTCAAGCCACGGGGTCAGGAAGCCTGGAGTCTGGGCGCCTTGGCCCGGCGCGACGAGTACGAGCACGAACCCCAGCGTGCCCTGTAGAACTTCGCTACACGGATAGGGATTCTGACGAACTTTGTGTTCACTCTCTTGTAGGAAGCCTACAACGGAGGTTTCTTGGAGATTACCGGCAAACCACTATGTGACGTCCGTCTCGGACAAGCGGCCGAGAATGAGCCCGACCTGCAGCGTGAAGGCAGAGCGGCCCTCGGTCGGCTGGTAGCCCGTCAGCTCGGTGATCTTCCGCAGGCGGTAGCGAACCGTGTTCGGGTGCACGAACAGTAACCGGGCCGTGGCTTCCAGGGAAGTGCCCTGCTCCAGATAGGTCGCCAGGGTGTCGAGGAGGGGCGTGCCCGCGAGCGGGACGTAGACGTTCTCGATCAGCTGGCCCCTCGCGTCGGCGTCACCGTCGATGGCCCGCTCGGCCAGCAGGTCCTCCGCGTGGACGGGCCGGGGGGCGTCCGGCCAGCCGGCCGCCGCCCGCAGCCCGGCTATCGCGGCCCTGGCCGAACTGGCGGCCGCCTGCAGGTCGTTCACCTCGGGGCCGATCACGACGGGGCCGGGGCCGAAACGCGGCACCACGTGCCTGGCCGCCGCGCCGACGCTGTCCGCGCCGCCGACGATCACGATCAGGCGGCCGCCCTGGACACCGGCCAGCATGTCGAGGCCGGATCTGCGGCCCCGGTCGCGCAGCCCGTCGATCACCGCCTGCGGGTCGTCGTCCGGCGTCTGCCCGGCCAGCACGACGACGGGGGAGGAGGTCCAGCCGAGCGCCGCGGCCCACGAGTGCAGGCCGTCGTCGACCTCGCCCCTGACCAGGGCGTCCACGATCAACGCCTCAAGGCGCGCGTCCCAGGCGCCGCGCGCCTCCGCCTCGCGCGCGTAGACCTGCGCGGCGGCGAAGGCGACGTCACGGGTGTAGCGGAGCATCGCCTGCTGGAGCTGCGCCTCCCCGCCCGGCGCGGCCAGCTCCCCGGTCTGCGCCTCGACGACCTCGACGACCATGCGGACGATGTCGACCGTCTGCTGCAGCGAGATGGAGCGCTTCAGCTCTCTCGGCGCGGTGCCGAAGAACTCGATGCTGGGGGTCAGGCGGCCCTCTCCGGCGTGCTGGAACCACTCGACGAACGCGGCGATGCCCGCCTGGGCGACCAGCCCGACCCACGACCTGTCCTCGGCGGACAGGGCGCGGAACCACATCAGCCGCTCGTCCATCCTCGACATGGCGGCCGTTCCCAGCGTTCCCATGGCCCGCTCCAGCCTGCGGGTGGTGTCCTGCCGTATCCGGTCCGAGGCGAGATCCCCCTGCCCGGCCCCTGCCACGGCGTCGCTGTGTCTGCTGGCTCTCTCGCTCCGCTCCCTCACGTGATAAGAGTGCCAGGTCGCGAGGGATGCGCCAGCCGCGGCCGGAGGCCCGAGCGCCGATCCCGGGGGCGGTCAGATGACGGCGACGGCCGTGATCAGCCCGATGACCACGTGGGTAACCGCGAGAAGACGTGTGCCCGGCTGCAGGTCGGACTCCGTGACGAGTTCGCGGACGGAGATCCCGACCACCCTGTCGAAGGCGAGCATCGCCACCGTCTGCACGGCGATGCCGGCCAGCCCGAAGACCAGGGTGGCCAGCAGTCCCTCGTGCAGGGCTCCGCCGGAGGACCAGATGGAGGCCGCGACGATCAGTCCGACGGCGGTCAGGCCGGAGGCGGTGAGCATCGTGGCGTTGGGATTGCGGTCGACCCTGATCAACCTGCTGAGCTTGCCGGGGATGGCGAGGTCGATCACATAGAAGCCGATGATCAGCAGGATCACGCCGAGCACGGCGTAGGAGGCGATGGCGAGGGCGCCGCGGCCGAGGGTCTCGGCGAGCGAGACGGTCTCCGTGCCCGCGATGGCGAGCGGCTGAGGGGTGGGGATCATGGTTCTCTCTTTTCGGGCTCTTCTGGGCTTTCAGGCGGAGCCGAGGGGGCCTCAGAGTTCGATGCGGTGCGGGACGAAGGATGAGGTGTCGTCGGTGACGAGCCCGGATGTCTCGCGGATGCCGACCCCGGCCGCCTCGTCGTGGACGACCCAGGCGCCGAGCACCGGACGCCAGCCGTCGAAGAGCGGCAGCGCCTGGAACTCCTGGTGGACGTGCCCCTCGGCGCCGTAGTCGCCCGGGGTCTCGACGCTCGTGCCGGGGGTGACGATCCGCATGCCCGCGCCCTCCCTGCCGAGCAGTGGCTTGACGATGTAGGAGGTCAGGTCGCGGGGGCCGTCGAGGTAGGCGGGCAGCAGGTTGGGATGGCCGGGGTACAGCTCCCAGAGCACCGCGAGCAGCGCCTTGTTCGACAGCAGCATCTTCCACAGCGGCTCGATCCAGGTCGAGGAGACCTGCTGGCGCACCGCCCTGGCGCCGAAGGGGTCGGCGACGGCCCACTCCCAGGGGTACAGCTTGCACAGGGAGCGGATCACCCGGCGTTCCATGTCGACGAAGCGCAGGTTGAGGCCGTCCCAGCCGATGTCCTCCATGGCCACGGCGATCGTGCTCAGCCCCGCCTGCTCGGCGGTCTCCTGGAGGTAGGCGATCGTCATCGCCTCCTCACCGGTCTCGTCCATCCTGGTCCAGGCGAAGTGTGAGGGCCCGGTCGGCAGCCCCTCGGCTATCTGCCGCCACCGGTCGATGAGCCGTTCGTGGATGGAGTTCCACTGGTCGTCGCCCGGATGGCGGTCACGCAGCCAGAACCACTGCACGACCGAGCTCTCCAGCAGGCTGGTCGGGGTGTCGGCGTTGTACTCGAGCAGCTTGGCCGGGCCGGTTCCGTCGTAACGCAGGTCGAAGCGGCCGAACAGGTGGGGGTCGCCGCGCCGCCAGGAGTCGGCGATCTCCTGCCCCGCCCACTCCGGCACGGCGAAGTCGGCGTAGCGGCCCCGCTCGACGACGTGCTCGACGGCGTGCAGGCACATCCGGTGCAGTTCCTCCACCTGGGCCTCAAGGCTGAGCACCTCGTCCATGGAGAAGACGTAGTGCGCGCCCTCGTCCCAGTAGGGGCGATCCAGGCCGCCGGGATGGGCCGTGCGGTGATAGGCCAGCCCCTGGCTCTCGATGATGGCCTCCCAGCCGTCGCGGGGAGGCGAGGTCTCGCGTCTCATCCGCCCGGGTCAGCTTCCGCCGCTGCCCCAGCGGCTCCCGAAGCCGCCTCGCTGGATGACCGTTCCCTTGCGGGTCGTGATCCGCACGTCGGAGGGACGCACCGTGGTGCCGTGGCCGATCCGGGTCCCCGTCCTCACGCCGCCGTAGTACCACCGGTAGGCGCCGTGGGAGCCGTGGTAGCTGCTCTCGTCGTCATCGTCGCAGTAGTCCTCGTCGACGACCGTGTACGAGCCGTCCGGCTGGTAGCTGTTGAGGTCGACGCACTCGGCCCCGACCTCCTCGTAGTCGTCCTGCGCCGAGCAGTAGCCGATCAGGAGCAGCGAGACGACACCGATCCCGGTGAGGGTGATGACCTTCGTCGCCTTGGACCCCGAGGGGGTGACGTCGTGCTTTCCGCCGGAGTTCCGGCCGGCGGCCAGGGGGTGTTTCGGACTTGCGGCCATCGGGCTCCAATGAGATACGTCGACACAGGGTATCGGTGCTGTTTTGTGTGTTCAACTGCCCAACTGGGGCGGGAAAAGTGGGGAGTGTCGGTATCGACGCGTAACGTGACAAGTGTGAACCGTACCGACCGGCTGCACGCTCTGCTCGGGGAACTCCGCGCCGCCTCGCCCGAGGCCCTGCCGGTGGGCGAGCTCGCCGTCAGGCTCGGGGTGAGCGCCCGTACGGTCGAACGTGACGTCTCCGACCTGCGAAGATCCGGTGTGCCGGTGCGCGCGCGGACGGACGGGGACGGTGGCTACCTTCTCGGTGAGGGCATGACCCTGGGTCCGCTCGGCCTGACCCGGGAGGAGGCGGCGGCGGTCGTGGCCGCGCTCTCCCGGGAGGAGGAGGGGCCGGCCCGGGACGCCCTGCGCAAGCTGGAGGCCGCGCTGCCCGCGCAGGGGGCGCGGGAGCCGGCCGTACGGCCGGGCACGGCCGCCGAGGCGGAGCCGTATCCCCGGGTTTCGGCGGTGGTCGAGCGGGCGCTGCTGCACGGGCGGGTGCTCAGGATCGAGTACGAGGACCGGCGTGGACGGGTGAGCGTCCGCGAGGTCGAACCGACGGTCCTGGTCGGCGGGCGTGGCGGGCACTGGTATCTCGTGGGTGTGTGCAGGCTCAGGCAGGACGTCCGCGCCTTCAGGCTCGACCGGGTCGGCAGGGCCGAGGAGACCGGTGAGGCGGCGCCCGGGCACCCGGCCGACTGGGCCGAGGGTCTGGGATGGGGGTCAGCCCCGGCGTGAGGCGCCCGCCCGGTCGCCGAGCGTGAGAAGCACCTCGCGCAGCAGGTCGGCCAGGGTCCGCGCGCTCTCCTCGGAGACGCCCGCCAGGAGGTTGTCGTGCGCCTCGGTCGTGGCCAGGGCGAGCTCCTCGGCCCGCCGGACGCCCAGCGGCGTCAGGCACACCCAGGAGCTGCGGCCGTCCGCCGGGTCCGGCTCGCGCTCGACGAGCCCGGCGGCGGTCAGCCGCTGCAGAATGTTGCTCGTCCCGCCGGTGGTCAGCGAGGAACGGGAGGCGAGCATGCTGGGCTTGAGGCGATGGGGGGCGCCCGCCCGGCGCAACGTCGCCAGCACGTCGAACTCGGCGTAGGTCAGGCCGTACTCGCCGAGCACGGTCTGGGTGACCTCCTCGACCATGGACTTCAGCCGCCCGACACGCTTGATGATCTCCAGTTGGACGGTCGCGGCCTCGGGCAGCTCCGCTCGCCACCCCTCCATCATCTCGTCGACGTGGTCCCGTCCGGCGCTGTCTCCCGGTGCCATGGATTGAGGATAGCTCTCTCCCCTGATAGCTTTTGAGAAAGCTTTTCTGATTGCTTTCTTGGTAGGGAGATGTTCCATGCGCATGCTCATCGCCGGCGGAACCGTCGTCGACACCGACCCCGAGGTGCGCGTCCTGCCCGACGCGGACGTCCTCATCGAGGACGGGGTGATAGCCGCCGTCGGGGCGAACCTGGCAGCGGAGGACGCCCAGGTCCTCGACGCGACGGGCATGATCGTGCTGCCCGGCCTCGTCGACACGCACCGGCACATGTGGCAGAGCGTCCTGCGTTCGATCGCGGCCGACACCACGCTGGGGGACTACCTCGACCTCGTGCTGGGCAGGCTCGGCCCCGTGTTCCTGGCCGAGGACGTCCACGCGGCCAACCTGTGGGGCGCGCTTGAGGCGCTCGACTCCGGGACCACCACCGTCTACGACTGGTCGCACATCCAGATCACCCCCGGTCACACCGACGCCGCGCTCGACGCCCTGGCCGGGTCGGGAATCCGCTGCGTCTTCGGCTACGCCCCTCCCGGAGCCGGGAGCGACCCGCGCCGGCGGGCGGAGGTGCGGCGGATCGCCGGGCTGAGCCTGCCCGCCCTGGTGACCCCGGCCCTGGCGGCGCTCGGGCCCGTCTACGGCCCCGCGGAGGCGGCCAGGGCCGACTGGCTGCTGGCCCGCGAACTCGGCCTCCAGATCAGTGTGCACGCCACCGGGACCGGGACCGTCGAGTGGCTGCACCGCGAGGGGCTCCTCGGGCCCGACGTGATGTTCGTGCACGGCAACGGCTTCACCGACGAGGCGATGGGGCTCATCGCGGACAGCGGCGGCGTCGCCTCCGTCGCCCCGGCCGTCGAGTCCCAGATGGGGCACGGCCTGCCGGAGACAGGCAGGTTCCGCGGCTTCGGCGTCACGACCGGGCTGGGCGTCGACACGGTCACCGCAACGCCGGGCGACATGTTCGCCGTGATGCGCGCCGCGTTCGCCGCCGAGCGGGCCAGGGGAGGATCGCTCACCGCCGCCGAGGTGCTGCGGATGGCCACCGTCGAGGGGGCCGCCGTACTCGGCATGGACGGCCTGATCGGCTCGCTGCGGCCGGGGAGGCAGGCCGACGTCGTCATGCTCCGCGCCGGGGACCTCGGCCTCGCGCCGGTCCACGACCCGGTCGGCGCCGTGGTGACCGCCGCGGGGCCGGCCAACGTGGACACCGTGATCGTGGCGGGCCGCGTCATGAAGCGGGACGGGCGGCTGCTGCGCGCCGGCACGCGCGGGGCGCTCGACGCGGTGTCCCGCTCGGCGGCGCGGATCGCGCGGGCCGCGGGCACCCCGACCCCGGCCTGAAACGCTTCCGGCCTGGGACCCCGGGCGCCCGGCCGACCGCTCAGCGCAGCGCGTTCAGCACCGAGTCGAGCAGGCCGGGGAAGCGCGTGTTCAGGTCGTCACGCCGCAACCTGACCAGGCGTGAGCGGCCGTCCATGGTGGTCAGGGTGACCCCGGCCTCCCGCAGGACCCGATAGTGGTGGGACATCGTGGACTTGTGCACGTCGATGCCACTGCCGATCTCCCCGCAGTTCTCACCCTCGCTCCTGGCGAGTCTCGCCAGGATCTCAAGCCGCACCGGATCGGCCAGCGCGTGCATGACCTCGGCCAGCTTGATGTCATCCGCAGCGGGATGCCATGGCTCGCGCATCAGTTCACCCGCACCTTCACGGATCCATCCTAGTGCCGAGATAGCACAGTTGAGGGAATGTCAAACCATTTGTCACCTACAGAATCCTTCCGGTAACTCCGTAGGGGTTTTCCCGGTCGATGTCCCTTCTGGGATCACGAAGAGGGGCAGGTGGTGCCGTTCTCGGGGACCTTCCCGTCGAGCAGGTAGCCGTCGGTGACCCGCTTGACGCACGAGTCGCCGGACAGGTAGGCGCCGTGCCCCTCGCCCTTGTAGGTGACCAGCACACCGGTCTTGAGCTGGGAGACCAGCTTCGGTGCCCACTCGTACGGCGTCGCGGGGTCCCCGGTGCCGCCGACGACCACGATCGGGGCCGAGCCCGTGGCGTCCACCCGCCTGGCCTCGTCGCTGCCGGGCACGGGCCACGCCGCGCACAGGGCGCCCATTCCCGAGCCGCCGAACAGCGGGGAGATCTCCAGGGAGGCCTTCTCGGTCCTGTCGAGCTGCTCCCGGGTCGGCCGCTCGGAGGTGTCCACGCAGGTGATGGCGGGGAAGCTGCTCATGATCGTCGAGTAGGAGCCGTCGGGCATGCGGGCGTTGTAGGCGTCCGCCAGATACAGCAGGATCCGGCCGTCGCCCTTGAAGCCACGGCCGAATCCCTGTTCGAGCAGCGGCCAGGTCAGGTCGGAGTACAGCGCCGCGGCGATGCCGGTCACGGCCAGGCCCTGGGTGAGCTTGCGGTCGCCGACGGGCAGCGGGTTGATCCGCAGGTCGTCGAGGAAGGCCTTGACGTTCTTGTTCGCGCCCGCGACGTCCGGCCCCGCCTCGCATTCGCCGGGTCCCTTGATGCAGTTCCTCAGGAAGGAGTCGTAGGAGTGCTGGAAGGCGGTCGTCTGGGCCAGTGAGCGCTGCTCCAGGGTGACGCTCGGGTCGAGCGGCCCGTCGAGGATGAAGCGGTGCACCTTCTTGGGGAACAGCGTCGCGTAGACCGCGCCGAGCTGCGTGCCGTACGAGATGCCGAAGTAGTCGAGTCGCCTCTCGCCGAGGGCCGCGCGGAGCCTGTCCATGTCGCGGGCGGCGTTGACCGTGCCGACGTACGGCAGAACCTTGCCCGAGGTCCGTTCGCAGGCGTTCACGAAGGCCTTGATGGTCTCGTTCTGCCTGGTCCGCTCCGCCTGGTTGGTGGCCACGGTGTCCATGGCCAGGTAGTGGTCCATGTCCCTGTCGGTGCCGCACCTGACGCCCCCGGTGCGCTCGACCCCCCGTGGGTCGAAGCTGACCAGGTCGTATCTGGTGTTCAGGCTGCTGAAGATCTTGTACGACTGGGCCATGGTGTCGATGCCGGACGCGCCGGGACCACCGAAGTTGAACACCAGGGAGCCGAGCCGCCTGCCGGGTTCGGTCGCCTGGACGCGGATCACCGCCATGTCCAGCTTGTCGCCGTCCGGTTTGCCGTAGTCCAGCGGGATCTGCAGCCGTCCGCACTGGAACCTGGGGTCGGGCCGGGGGGTCGCGCCGTCCGGGCGCCTGATGTCGGTGCAGGGGCCCCAGGCGATTCCGGTGGGGTTCGCCGTGCCGGACGGTGAGCTCGTGCCGGGCGACCAGGGCGGGACCGGGCTGGGACTCGGGTCGGAGATGTTCGCCACGGCCCCGTAGCCGCCGGGCCCGTTGGCGCTGCCGCAGGCGGTCAGCGCGGCGGAAAGGGCCGTCGCCGCAGTGGCGGCGGTCAGAATTCTTCGCATTGGGCGCCCCCCTCGGGTCAGATCGTTCGCCGGGGGAAGCGATTCCACCCTAACCGGGCGAGGCCCTCCGAAGAAGGACCCGCCCGGCGGGGTGATCAGGTCACAGTCCCATGGACTGCGTGTCGTTGCTCTCGACGCCACCGGCCTCGGTGACGCCGTTCCTCAGGTGGTACTTGGCGACGGCCTCCTTCAGCACCCGCCCGTCGAGCTCGCCACGCTTGACCAGCTGGGTGAGAACGGCCAGCGTGATCGAGGCGGCGTCCACGTGGAAGTGGCGGCGCAGCGCGGAACGGGTGTCCGACAGGCCGAAGCCGTCGGTGCCGAGCGAGGCCCAGTCACCGGGGACCCACTGGGCGATCTGGTCGGGCACCGCCCGCATGTAGTCGCTGACGCCGACGAACGGCCCCTCGACCGCGGAGAGCACCTTGGTGACGTACGGCACGCGCTGCTCGGAGTCGGGGTTGAGCAGGTTGTGCTCCTCGACGGACAGCGCCTCGCGGCGCAGCTCCGTCCAGGAGGTCGCGGACCAGACCTCGGCCGCGACGCCCCACTCCTCGGCCAGCATCCGCTGGGCCTCCAGCGCCCACGGGCCCGCGACACCGGAGGCCAGGATGTTGGCCTTCGGGCCGTTGGAGGCCGGGGCCGGGGCGAAGCGGTACAGACCCTTGAGCAGACCCTGGACGTCCACCCCCGCGGGCTCCGCGGGCTGGGCGTAGGGCTCGTTGTAGACGGTCAGGTAGTAGAAGATGTTCTCCGGCTGCTCGCCGTACATCCTGCGCAGGCCGTCCTGGACGATGTGGGCGACCTCGAAGGCCCACGACGGGTCGTAGGAGACCGCAGCCGGGTTCGTCGAGGCGGTCAGCGGGGTGTGGCCGTCCTCGTGCTGCAGGCCCTCGCCGTTCAGGGTGGTACGGCCCGCGGTCGCGCCGAGCAGGAAGCCCCGGCCCATCTGGTCGCCCAGCTGCCACATCTGGTCGGCGGTGCGCTGCCAGCCGAACATCGAGTAGAAGATGTAGATCGGGATCATGTGCTCGCCGTGCGTGGCGTACGCCGTGCTGACGGCGAGGGTCGAGGCCATCGACCCCGACTCGCTGATGCCCTCGTGCAGGATCTGACCCTCGGTCGACTCCTTGTAGGACAGCAGCAGCTCGCGGTCGACCGGGTCGTAGGTCTGGCCGTGCGGCGAGTAGATCTTGGCGGTCGGGAAGATCGCGTCGAGACCGAAGGTGCGGGCCTCGTCCGGGATGATCGGCACGAACCGGTGGCCGATCTCCTTGTCGCGCATCAGGTCCTTGAGCAGCCGGACGAACGCCATGGTCGTGGCGACGTTCTGTTTGCCGGAGCCCTTCTTGAGCTGCGCGTAGGCCGCGTCGCCCGGCAGGGTGATCGGCTTGGCGCGGACGACGCGCTTGGGCAGGAAGCCGCCCAGGGCCGCGCGCCGCTCCATCATGTACTGGATCTCGGGGTCGTTCTCGCCCGGGTGGAAGTAGGGCGGAAGGTCGCCTTCGAGCGCGGAGTCCGGGATCGGCAGGTAGAGCCGGTCGCGGAACTCCTTCAGGTCGGCCTTGGACATCTTCTTCATCTGGTGCGTGGCGTTACGCGCCTCGAAGTCCTTGCCGAGCGTCCAGCCCTTGATGGTCTGGGCGAGGATGACCGTAGGCTGGCCGACGTGCTCACGCGCCGCCTTGTAGGCCGCGTACACCTTGCGGTAGTCGTGGCCGCCGCGGGACAGCTTGCGGATGTCCTCGTCGGACAGGTGCTCGACCATCTTGCGCAGGCGCGGGTCGCCGCCGAAGAAGTCCTCGCGGATGTACTCGCCGCTCTCGACGGAGTAGGTCTGGAACTGGCCGTCGGGGACGGTGTTCATCTTGTTGACCAGCACGCCGTCGACGTCGGCGGCCAGCAGCGGGTCCCAGTCACGGCCCCACACGACCTTGATGACGTTCCAGCCGGCGCCCCTGAAGTAGGACTCCAGCTCCTGGATGATCTTGCCGTTGCCGCGTACCGGGCCGTCGAGGCGCTGCAGGTTGCAGTTGATGACGAAGGTGAGGTTGTCCAGCTCCTCACGGGCGGCCAGACCGATCGCGCCGAGCGACTCGGGCTCGTCCATCTCGCCGTCGCCGAGATAACACCACACGTGGCTGCGGCTGGTGTCCTTGATCTTCCGGTTCAGAAGATAGCGGTTGAACCGGGCCTGGTAGATCGCGGCGATCGGGCCGAGACCCATGGAGACCGTCGGGAACTCCCAGAAGTCCGGCATCAGGCGCGGATGAGGATAGGAGGGCAGGCCCCTGAAGCCGTGCGAGCGCTCCTGCCTGAAGGCGTCGAGCTGGGCCTCGTTGAGGCGGCCCTCAAGGAAGGCGCGGGCGTAGATGCCGGGCGCGGCGTGGCCCTGGATGAAGACCTGGTCGCCGGACTCGCCGTGGTCCTTGCCACGGAAGAAGTGGTTGAAGCCCACCTCGTACAGCGAGGCCGCGGAGGCGTAGGTGGCGATGTGCCCGCCGACGTTGGTCCGGGCGTTCGCGCGCGTCACCATGACGGCCGCGTTCCATCGGATGTATGCGCGGATTCTGCGCTCGACGTACTCGTCGCCGGGGAACCACGGCTCCCGCTCGGGAGGAATGGTGTTGATGTAGTCGGTGCTGCGCAGGCCGGGCACCCCGACCTGATGTTCGCGGGCCCGCTCCAGTAGGCGAAGCATCAGATAACGGGCACGAGTGCGACCTTCCGTCTTGACGACGTTGTCGAGCGACTCGAGCCACTCCTGGGTCTCGCTTGGGTCGACATCAGGGAGCTGGCTGGGTAGGCCGTCGCTGATAACCGAGAAACGCTGGCGTCCGGAAGCCACTGGGTCTCGCCTTCCGAGGATGGACTTTTGTCTGGTGTAGGTCGTCTTCCATCCTGGTCGCTTACCCCGGAAAGTGCATCTCTACTGACCGGTAACCAGGAAGACCCTGCTGGCAGGGGCCCATAAGTGGAGTAGACCACCGATGGTAGGACGAATTGTCCCCAAAGGGTACATGGGCCTGGGGCCGCCGTAACGGTCCGGGAGACGCGGAACACACCGTTCTTTCGAGGGATGGGCAGACGGGGACGTTCGCGCTAGGCGATACGCCCCCTTCCCGGGCGTTCGACCGTCGTCGCAGCTCAGCGTGGATCGTAGGATCGGTATGTGAGATCCATGACGATCGAGGTGGTGACGGGTTCCCGGCAGAGGGTGCACGACATCACCCAGGAATGCGAGGGCTTCGTCCGCTCGTGCGGGGGTGACGGGCTGCTGCACGTCTTCGTCCCGCACGCGACCGCCGGTGTCGCGCTGATCGAGCTCGGCTCCGGCAGCGACGACGACCTGCTCGCCGCGTTGGAGGACCTGCTCCCCGCCGACGACAGGTGGAGGCATGCGCACGGCTCGAAGGGGCATGGACGTTCACATGTCATGCCCGCTCTCATTCCGCCGTACGCGACCGTCCCGGTCCTGGCCGGACGGCTCGCGCTGGGCACCTGGCAGTCCATCGCTCTGGTGGACCTCAACGTCGACAATCGGGAACGCCAGGTCCGTTTGTCATTTTTGTCGGACTAATTCATACGTAGCCCAGTCGTTGCCGTGGCGACCGTTGACGACCGAGGGTCACAGCGTGTGGACTGTGCCGAAGCACTCTGAGCGCCGTGTAGCTGCGGGGCCATTCAAGTAGGAGGGAAAAACGTGAGCGCGACCGCTGGTCAGGCGCAGGGCGAACGCAGCCTGGCCGAACGGCTCGGTCTCAAGCAGGGTCAGGTGGTGCAGGAGGTCGGCTGGGACGAGGACGCCGACGACGATCTGCGCGACTCCATCGAGGAGCTGACCGGCAACGAGCTGGTTGATGAAGACTTCGAGGACGTCGTCGACGTCGTGCTGCTGTGGTGGCGCGACGGTGACGGCGATCTGTTCGACGCCCTGAGCGGTGTGGTGACCAATCTGAGCGACGGCGGCCAGATCTGGCTGCTCACTCCCAAAGCCGGTCGTGACGGGCATGTGGAGCCCAGCGACATCGGGGAGGACGCCACGACGGCGGGCCTGTCGCAGACGAGCAGCATCAGCGCTGCTCCCGACTGGTCGGGGACGAGGCTGGTCACACCGAAGGCGCGTCGATAGGGTTCGCCCTGCCGTACGGCTCGCGGCGAGCCGTACGGCAGGATGATGGTCCTGATTGTCATCCGATGAAAGGACCTTTGGCCATGACGGTGGATGTGGGCTCCCCGGCTCCGGACTTCGCGCTGAAGGACCAGCACGGCACCCCGGTCAAGCTTTCGGATCACCGGGGTAAAAAGGTCGTGCTGATCTTCTACCCCCTCGCGTTCAGCGGTGTCTGCCACGGCGAGCTCTGCGCCCTCCGTGACGAGTTCATCGCCAACGCGCCCGAGGACGTCCAGGTGCTCACGGTCTCGGTCGACTCCGTGTTCACCCACCGGGCCTGGGCCGACCAGGAGGGGTACACCTTCCCGCTGCTCTCCGATTTCTGGCCGCACGGGCAGGTCGCGCAGGCGTACGGTGTGTTCGACGAGGAGAAGGGCATCGCGACGCGTGGCACCTTCGTCATCGACGGCGAGGGCGTGGTCCGCTGGAGCGTCGTGAACCCCATCCCTCAGGCGCGAGACATCGCCGAGTACCTCAGGGTGCTCGCCGACCTTTCCTAAGCGGTGAGCCCGCGGGCGTCCATGTGGCGCCCGCGGTCCACGACCCTCGGAGGCGATCATGCCCTGCTTCTCCTGCGGGGCCAGGCAGACCGACCCCGTCCGCGGCGCCAGTCCGTGGAAGCGCGGGGTGCGCGGGGAGGCCCAGGTCCTCGTCTGCCCGGACTGTCAGCGTACGCACGACCTCGAACTCGACACGTGCTCCTCATGTGGCTCCGCCGCGCTCATCTGCAGGCTCGGCGAGGTCGAGTGCCGCTCCTGCGGGGCGGTGCGTCCGGCCGCGGCCGGGGAAGGAGCGCTCCCGCCCCGCCCGTCCGGCCTGTCGAAGGAACTGGCCGACGAGGTCGAGGCCGCGCTCAACCGGGTCCTGGGGCGAGTTCATTAGTGCTCATAAATCTGCTTTAAGCGCATTTGTGGGCATCTGTAGTCATGTGGCGTTATTGCCATGCACTATGGTCAGGCTCGGACCCCTTCCTTCGACCTGCTGGATGCGCGCATGAGCTCCTTCGTTGTGGCCCTTGACGTCGGTGGCACGTCCATGAAGGGAGGCGTCGTCACCCGCTCGGGCGAGATCGCCTTCAGCGAGCGGCGTGACACCCCGCGTGAGAGGGGCCCGGCGGCGGTCGTCCAGTCGATCCGCTCCTTCATCGACGACCTCGCCGTCGCGGGCGGCGGCGAGCCCGCCGGGGTCGGCCTGGCCGTACCGGGGCTGGTCACCCCGCAGAAGGCGCTCTACTCGGCGAACATCGGCTGGCGCGACGTCAGCGCCGAGGACTTCGTCCCGCTCGACGTGCCGGTGATGCTCGGGCACGACGTGCGCACCGGTGGCCTCGGGGAGAGCGTTCTCGGCGCGGGCCGTGAGATCTCCGACTTCCTGTTCCTGCCCATCGGGACCGGCATCGCGGGAGCGGTCGTCCTGCACGGCGAGCCGTACGGCGGCAGCGTGGGGTGGGGCGGCGAGATCGGGCACATCCCGGTCTTCCCCGACGGGGAGCCCTGCGCCTGCGGCCAGATCGGCTGCCTGGAGACCTACGCCTCCGCCTCGGCCATCGGCCGCCGCTACTCGGCCAGGTCCGGTTCGCAGACGACCGCCAAGCAGGTGGCCGCGCTGATCGCCTCGGGCGACCCGGTGGCGGTCGCGGTGTGGGACGACGCCGTCGAGGCGCTGTCCCTGGCCCTGGCCACCTACACCCTCCTGCTCGACCCCGAGGCGATCGTCCTCGGCGGCGGCCTGGCCGAATCCGGGGACCTGCTGGCCGTACCGCTGGCCGAACGGCTCGGCAAACGCCTGGCCTTCCGCGCCGCGCCCCCGCTGCGCGCGGCCACCCTCGGGGTCAACGCGGGCATGCTCGGCGCGGCCCTGCTCGGCTGGCGCGCGGCCGGGTGGGCTGAGGCGGGCACCACGTGGTCGCTTGATGTGCTGAAGTCCCCTCCGGTGGCGTAAGGTGTTATCCCGTCCATCCGGACGGGATTTCCCGGGGCGCTTAGCTCAGCGGTAGAGCGCTCGCCTTACAAGCGAGATGTCACTGGTTCGAACCCAGTAGTGCCCACAGCGAGACCCTGACCCGCACCAAGGGTCAGGGTCTTTTCATTGATGTCGTCTGACGCCTTGGCCACATCGCTCATGCACCACTCGCCTGCCGGACGTCGTTCTCCTAGGGCGAGCCGCCATGGCCCCTTGACTCCTGGCGGTGTGGGTAGGAGGGACAAGAGGGGGAAGGGCCTTTTTGACCGTTCCGTCGTGTTCTGGGGTTGACGGGGCGAGAGGCGATCCGAAGAGGTCCAGCCGTCATGAGGAAAGAACCCGAAGCCAGACCGAGCAGGATCTGGTCGGAGATCTCCCCGACCGGGGAACGGCCGCGCAGCGCGCTCAACCTGAGGATGGCGCTGGCGACCTTCGGGCTGGTCGTCTGCGGGGTGTTCGCGTTCCTGGCCGGTACGGCGGGGCTGACCTGGCCGACGATCGTGCTGGCCGTGCTGGCGTTGGTCGCGCTGATCGACCTGGTCGTGGTGGCCCGCCGCCGCCACCGGCGCGGCGACGGGCACACCTTGTTCGAATGATCGGCGTTCGAACGGCCGGCGGACGTCAGAGGCAGCCGGGCTCGCCACGCTGGGCGGGGACGGAGATGGCGGTCCAGGCGGCCTTGGTCGCGTTGTACTCGGCGCAGCTCTTCGGATAGAGAGCCTTGGCGGCTCTGAGGGTCGCCATGCGCGCCTTGGCGTAGGTCCAGGGAGCGGTCTTGTACTGCAGGCCGCTGTAGAAGATCTCCGTGGCCTTGCGGATGCCGATGCCGGTCAGCGGAGTCGGGCCGCCGCAGACCGGGCTCGGGGGGCCGTTCTGCGGGCTGGTCCCCTCGGCGAGCAGGTAGAACCAGTGATCCTGCGGCCCGGGACTCGTGGAGAGCGCGGTGTAGCAGTTGGGCTCACCCTGCAGGGAGGGGTTGTACATGTTGTGGACCGCCTCAGGGCCGAAGCCCAGATCCTCGCCGATCAGGTAGTTGGGCGGGTCCAGGGGCGGCGCGTGGTTGACGTAGTGCTCGGTCGCCGCGCCGAAGATGTCGCCTGACGACTCGCTGAGCGACAGGGCCTCGGGGGTGCCGCCGTCGTCGGAGCCCGAGTGCTGGTAGACGGCGTGACCGTACTCGTGCCCGACCAGATCGAGCGAGGCGGCCTGCCGGGTGTTGGACTGGTTGTGGCCCAGGGAGATGTATGAGCCGTTCCAGTAGGCGTTGACCTGGTTGAGACCGACGCGCGCCGGGAAGGCGTGACCTGCGCCGTCGAGGCCGTCGCGTCCCAGCCAGGTACGCAGCATGTCCCATTCCTTCTGCGCCGCGAACAGCACGTCGACGCAGGCGGTCTCCAGGTTGGTGCCCGTCCCGTTGCCCCAGGTGTCGACGGACTTGGAGTAGGGGGTGCCGTTCTGGCCGCCACAGGCCAGCCCGGGACGGGTCGGGTCCCGCATGACAAAGGAGCCGCCCGAGCCCGTGGTCTGGATGGTCACCGGGTTGCCGTTGTAGAAGCTGTTGCCGAGGCCGTACCTGACCTGGTCGTGGGTGCCGATGACACTCGCGTCGAGCGCGTCGACGAAGACGCGCAGCACCTCGGGGGCCTGTTCCGTGCCGCCGGTGACGGCCACCTCCCAGGCGAGCCGGGGACGCGTGGTCGTGGCGTGGACCAGCAGGCGGGGCGTGCCCACCTCGCGTACGGCCCTGCCCTGGGCCCTGGCGACGGAGGCCGCGTCGCCGGCGCTGATCCTGGCCACGGTGCCGACGCCCTCCAGCGAGACCTGCTGGCCGGTGGTCACGGGGCCGACGGTGGTGCCGCCGCTGTCGGCGGAGGCGATCACGTCGCCGCCGTACACCGGCAGCCCGTGGTGGGTGCGCCGGTACAGCAGGTACTGCAGGCCCCGCACACCGGATGTGATCACGGGAGGCTCGAAGGCGTCTCCCGGCCCCACGCGCAGTTCCCCGGCCCGCTCCGCCAGGATCCTCGCCACGCCCGAGGCCGCGCGTTCACGTGCCTCGGCTCCGGGCGGCGCGAACGCGGACGGGGCCTGCGCGTCGCTCGATCGGGCGTCGGGCGCGGCCCGCGCGGGAAGACCGGCCAACGCCGACGTGCCCATGGCGACGACCGTCACGAAAGCGGTCGCTCCCACCTTGACTTTGGGGGCTCTAGGGTTCATTCGCTGTGACTCCTTGTCCGCAAGGAGCCGTGGCCGGCCAGGGCTGCCCCAACGGTGACATCGGTTGCCGAAGAGCAGAACCCCATGAATTCCCATATTTTTGTCGTATAGCCGGCCCCGGAAAAAGGGTGGCCGAATTATGGGAAGCGGCTCGTGTGAAACATGGGCGCACCGCCCCCGTCGAGCATGTCACGTTCCGGCCTCCCGTTGGAGGAAGTTCCGATTTCCTGATTTATCAATATTTTGCATGAGTGGGATGACCTGGGAGAACGCTGGGTTCGGAGGGTCGATTGGGATTTGGGGCGATATGAGCGGATGAGAGAGGGAAGTCTCCTCACGCCTCATCGGGGAAGGCCGTGCTCCGCCGTGCCCGTCCCCGGTGGGGCCGGTGGAAGCACTTCCCGTCAAGTCCGATGGAGGACACGTGAAGCCAACGAACGATGACAGACCAGATGAGACACGGCGGCGCGTTCCGCGCTCGCTGAGTCTCGCTGCCGCCGTCGTGCTGGTGGCGTCGGGGGGCGTCGGGGGAGCCGTGGCCTCGGCGTCGCCCGCCCCCGCTCCCACGGGGCCGGAGACGCCGACGCCCACGGCGACCCAGCCTCTGCCGACCGACATCCCCACCTCGACTCCGACTCTGACTCCGACGCCACCCCCGCCCCCGTCCCCGACCCCGACCGGCCTCCCGACCGCCGCCCCGGCGCCCAAGGTCCCCCGGGTGGCCTTCCCGCAGGTCCTGCACGGGGAGTTCGTCCTGCCGGCGAAGGACGGCTGCGGATTCACGGTGCTCTCCCAGACGGGAGAGGCGACCACGTTGACGGAGGACTCGGTCACCGTGCGAAGCCAGGACGGCTTCGAGAAGGTGTACGCGATCGACGACTCCACCAAGGTCTACGCGGGCAGGCGGGGCAACGAAATCAGGCAGGGGGACTGGATTTCGGTGACCGCGACGGCCACGGGTGAGACGGCCACGGCCGCCCACGTCTTCGACCTGTCACGGCCGAGCAGGAAGCTCTGGCGTGGGAACTGGTGGTCGTCTCCGCTGTGGCGGCTGGGCGACAGGCGGCACACCCCCGCCCTCTGCCCGACGCCGACGGCGTCTCCCACGGCGCTCCCGACCGAGACGCCCACCGCGCCTCCCACTGAGACGCCTACCGAGACACCCACGACGGCACCCACTGAGACACCCACGGACCTTCCGACCACCCCCGGCCCCGAGCCGACCGCCACGGTGACGGAGCCTCCGCTCCCGCAGTCCCCGATCCCCGCGCCCGGCTCCTGATCCCGGCTCCCCGGCCCCGGAAGGCTCCCTAAATCCGGAAGCTCTCCGGACCCGGAAGCTCTCCGGACCCGGAAGCTCTCCGGGCTCGGAAAGGGAAGCCACGACGGTCGCGGCGGCGGTTCCGCCGCGGCCGTCGTGGCCGCCTAGAATCCCGCTCATGACCGGCACCGGTGCTCCCATGGCCCCCGGCCCGAGAGGCCTGACGACGACGGGGGCGGACGGCTTCGCCGAGCGGATGCAGGAGCACCGGCGTGAACTGCACGTGCACTGCTACCGCATGCTCGGCTCCTTCGACGATGCCGAGGACCTGGTGCAGGAGACGTTCCTGCGGGCCTGGCGCGGGCGTGGGACGCTCCGCGAGGAGAGCGGGCTGCGCGCCTGGCTGTACCGGATCGCGACCAACGTCTGCCTGGACCACCTCAGGGCGCATCCGCGACACCCGCAGCCGCGCCCCGCACCCGCGATCGAGGCGGATCCGGGACTTGAGCCGCCCGTCTCGGGCGCCGTGCCGTGGCTGCAGCCCTATCCCGACACGCTGCTGGACGCGGCCGAGGAGGTCGTGGACCGCGAGACGATCGAGCTGGCCTTCCTCGTCGCGATCCAGCACCTGCCGCCCAGGCAGCGGGCGGTGCTGATCCTGCGCGACGTGCTCGGCTGGTCGGCGCAGGAGACCGCGGTCTCGCTTGAGCTGACCGTCGCGGCGGTCAAGAGCGCCCTGCAGCGTGCCAGGCCGGTGCTCAGGGAGCACCTGCCCGCACGGCGCCTCGACTGGACCGCCCCCGCCGAGTCGGTACCCGAGGACCAGGCGGTTCTGCGGCGCTACGTCGAGGCCCTGGAGAAGGCCGACCCGTCCGCCCTGGCCGAGGTGCTGAGGGCCGACGTGTGGCAGACGATGCCGCCCGCCCCGATCTGGCTGCTCGGCCGTACGGCCTTTCTGGCGTCGTGGACGCCCGCGATGGTCGGTCCGGAGGCGTGGGGCGACTGGCGGGTGGTCGCCACCCGGGCCAACCGGCAGCCTGCCGCCGCCGCGTATCTCCGCAGACCGGGCGAGACGGTCTTCTCGCCCTCCTGGATGGGCGTCCTGCGTGTCGAGGACGGCCTGGTCACCCAGATCACCACCTACGGGGACGGGGTCTTCCCCAGGTTCGGCCTACCGTCCTCGCTCTGACCCGGGGAGGGGACCGATTCCTTTTTCGCGCGGCCCTCGTCATACGGGGGAGCAATCGAGGAAGGAACAACCATGACCGATCTTCAGCGGGACGTGCAGGCCGTCGCGGACGAACTCGTCGAGTCGGGGGCCGAACGCGGTGTGCAGGTCGCCGTCTACCGCCACGGCGAACTCCTGGCCGACGTCGTCTCCGGCGTGGCCGACCCGGAGACCGGCCGTCTCCTCACCCCGGACACCCCGGTCTACGCCACCTCGACGGGCAAGGGGGTGACCGCGACGCTCGTGCACGTGCTGGCCGAGCGCGGGGTCGTCGACTACGACACCCCGATCGCGGACGTGTGGCCCGAGTTCGCCGCCCACGGCAAGGAGAAGGCGACCGTACGGCACGCCCTGACGCACGCGACCGGTGTCCCCGGGGTGCCGGTCGGCACCACACCGGAGGACCTGTGCGACTGGGACCGGATGTGCGCGGCCGTCGCCGGCGCCACCCCGTGGTGGGAGCCGGGAACCAGGTCGGGCTACCACCCACAGACCTACGGCTACATCCTCGGTGAGGTCGTGCGCCGGGTCACGGGAAAGCCCGTCTCACAGGTGCTCCGCGAGGAGCTCACGGAACCGCTCGGGGTGGCCGGCGAGCTGTTCTTCGGCGTTCCCGCCTCCGAGCTGGGCAGGCTGGCCAGGATCGAGGAGGCGGGACCCCCGATGGAGCTGCCCGCCGAGACACTGGCCCAGATCCCGTTCTTCAGGGTGGTCGACGGTTACACGGCGGCGCCCCTCGCCGCGATGCCCGACGCGGCCTTCAGCAACCGGGCCGACGTGCTGAGCTCCGACATCCCCGCAGGGGCCACGATGACGGCCCGCGCGGTCGCCCGTATGTACGACGCGCTACTCGGCGGGGAGCTGGTCTCCCCGCAGCGGCTCCGCGAGCTGTCATCCCCGGCGACGACGGGCGTGGACGAGGTGACCGGCGCCCCGGCCAGCTGGGGGCTGGGCTACTCGATCGGCCTGACCCCGGCCGTGGCCGCGCCGACGCTGTTCGGAATGGCGGGCAGCGGAGGGACCGCGGCCTTCGCCGACACCGCGACGGGCCTCAGCGTCGGCGTGATGAAGAACCGGATCTCGGCCGGTGACTTCGGCGCCGTCGAACGGATCGCCACGGTCGTCCTCGGTCACGCCTGACCGAGGGGTCGTTCTCCGGTTCCCACCGGTGTGGGCACTGTGTCCTCATACAATGGCGCGGTGCCCACCTCCGAGAACGGTCCTGACCATCACCCGCAGGACGAGGCCTGGGAGAGCGAGGCGGCACAGACGCTGCGGCGTGTCTTCGGGTACGCCTCGTTCCGGCAGGGGCAGCAGGAGATCATCGAGCACGTCGTCGGGGGTGGCGACGCCCTCGTGCTGATGCCGACCGGCGGCGGCAAGTCCCTGTGCTACCAGATCCCCGCCCTCGTACGGCAGGGCGTCGGCGTCGTCGTCTCGCCGCTCATCGCGCTCATGCAGGACCAGGTCGACGCCCTGACGGCCCTCGGGGTGCGGGCGGGTTTCCTCAACTCCACGCAGGACTTCGACGAACGCGCCGCGGTCGAGTCGGCCTTCCTGGCGGGCGAACTCGACCTGCTCTACCTGGCGCCGGAGCGCCTGCGGGTCGAGACGACGCTGAGGCTGCTCGACCGGGGCAAGATCTCGTTGTTCGCCATCGACGAGGCGCACTGCGTGGCCCAGTGGGGGCACGACTTCCGGCCCGACTACCTGGCCCTGTCCACGCTGCACGAGCGCTGGCCCGACGTGCCCCGCATCGCGCTGACCGCGACCGCGACCCCGGCGACCCACGCCGAGATCGCCTCCCGGCTGAACCTCGGTCAGGCCCGCCACTTCGTGGCGAGCTTCGACCGCCCGAACATCCAGTACCGCATCGAGCCGAAGAACGAGCCGAGGCGGCAGTTGCTGCGGCTCATCCGCACCGAGCACCCCGGTGACGCGGGCATCGTCTACTGCCTGTCGCGGTCCTCCGTCGAGAAGATCGCCGAGTTCCTGACGGACAACGGCGTCCAGGCGCTGCCGTACCACGCCGGGCTCGACGCGCGGACCAGGGCGGAGAACCAGGCGCGCTTCCTGCGGGAGGACGGCATGGTCATGGTCGCGACCATCGCCTTCGGGATGGGCATCGACAAGCCGGACGTGCGTTTCGTCGCCCATCTCGACCTGCCCAAGTCGGTCGAGGGCTACTACCAGGAGACCGGCAGGGCCGGGCGGGACGGCCTGCCCTCGACCGCCTGGCTGGCCTACGGCCTGCAGGACGTCGTGCAGCAGCGCAAGCTGATCGACACCTCGGAGGGTGACGACGCGCACCGCAGGCGCCTGGGCACCCACCTTGAGGCGATGCTGGCGCTCTGCGAGACCGTGCAGTGCCGCAGGGTGCGCCTGCTCGACTACTTCGGCCAGCGAGGCGAGCCGTGCGGCAACTGCGACACCTGCCTGTCGCCGCCCGAGGCGTGGGACGGCACGGTCGCCGCGCAGAAGGTCCTGTCCACCGTGTTCAGGCTCGTGCGGGAGCGGCGCCAGAAGTTCGGCGCCGGGCAGATCGTGGACATCCTGCTGGGCAGGCGGACGCCCAAGGTGCTCCAGCACAACCACGACTCGCTGACGGTGTTCGGCATCGGCACCGAGTTCGGCGAGGCCGAGTGGCGTGGCGTGGTACGGCAGCTGCTGGCCCAGGGGTTGCTGACGGTCGAGGGCGACTACGGCACGCTGCTGCTGACCGAGGCAAGCTCGGAGGTGCTCGGGCGCAGGCGGCAGGTCATGATGCGGCGCCAGCCCCAGCCCCAGCGGCAGACGCGGACGGAGACCGAGGGGGCCCGGGGAGAGACGCGGGCCAAGGGCGCGAAGTCCCGCCGGATGACCCAGGCGGACCTGCCCGAGGAGGCGGTGCCGGTGTTCGAACGGCTTCGCGCCTGGCGTGCGGCCACGGCCAGGGAGCAGGGGGTGCCCGCGTACGTGATCTTCCACGACGCGACCCTGCGGGAGATCGCGGCCGGGACGCCGTCGAGCCTGGCGGAACTGGGCACGGTCAGCGGTGTCGGCGAGAACAAGCTGGCCAAGTACGGCCAGGAGATCCTGGAGGTCCTCGCCGGGGAGCCGGAGGAACCGGGGGAGCCGGGGGAGCCCGAGGAGGGGGAAACCGAGGGGGCGGAGGAGGCCTGACGGAGGGCACTTCACCACGGTGGGGGAACGGCTTGTCAACAGCGCCGAAATGAAGTCATCAGTGCCGAAATAGAACTTTTCGTAGACATTGGCAGAATTTGTCTCGATAATTCGGTTTCGTTGTACCTGTTGTTCGCAACCCCCACCAACGCGGCCCGTAACCCGCCGCGTCGTCAATGCCCGGCGACTTGTCGTGCCGGGCGACAGAAGGGTCACCCCCCATGAAGCGAACCCCCCGCCTACTGGCGCTGGCAGTGTCATTCCTGCTGGCAGTGGTAGGTGTCCTCATCACGCAGACGTCGGCCCAGGCGGACAACGTCGTCGTGAACCCGGACTTCGAGGCCGGCTCCGTCGCGCCGTGGTCCTGCACCGGCGGGCTCGGCTCGGTGGTCAGCACCCCGGTCCACTCCGGTAACGGCGCGCTCGCCGGCGCGGCCAGCGGCTCGGACACCGCCCAGTGCAGCCAGACCGTGACGGTCAAGCCGAACTCGACCTACGTGGTCAGCGCCTGGGTGCGCGGCAACTACGTCTACCTCGGCGTCAACGGCGGCTCCTCCACCTGGACCGCCTCCGCGTCGTCGTACACGAAGCTCAGCGTGTCCCTCACCACCGGCGCCAACCAGACCACCGCGGTGGTCTTCCTGCACGGCTGGTACGGCCAGGGCACCTACTACGTCGACGACGTCAGCGTCGACGGCCCGCCCGGACCGACGCCCACCCCGACGGTGACGCCGACCGTCACCCCGACCGTCACGCCCACGGTCACCCCGACCGTGACCCCGACCGTCACCCCGACGGTGACCCCCACCGTCACGCCCACCGTGACCCCGACCGTCACGCCCACCGGCAGCACCTGCGCGGTGAAGTCGCGGCCCGCGGGCAAGGTCATCCAGGGCTACTGGGAGAACTGGGACGGCGCCATCAACGGCGTGCACCCGCCGTTCGGCTGGACGCCGATCAACGACCCCCGCATCAAGCAGCACGGCTACAACGTGATCAACGCCGCGTTCCCGGTCATCCTCTCCGACGGCACCGTGCTGTGGGAGGACGGGATGGACGCCACCGTCAAGGTCTCCACCCCGGCTGAGATGTGCGACGCCAAGGCCGCGGGCGCCACGATCCTGATGTCGATCGGCGGCGCGACCGCCGGCATCGACCTCAGCTCCAGCTCCGTCGCCGACAAGTTCGTCGCGACCGTCGTGCCGATCCTGAAGAAGTACAACTTCGACGGCATCGACATCGACATCGAGACCGGTCTGTCCGGCAGCGGCAACATCAACCAGCTGTCGGCCTCGCAGTCCAACCTCATCCGCATCATCGACGGCGTGCTCGCCCAGATGCCCTCCAACTTCGGCCTCACCATGGCTCCCGAGACGGCCTACGTGACCGGCGGAAGCGTGACGTACGGCTCCATCTGGGGCGCCTACCTGCCGATCATCAAGAAGTACGCGGACAACGGCCGCCTGTGGTGGCTGAACATGCAGTACTACAACGGCAGCATGTACGGCTGCTCCGGTGACTCCTACTCCGCGGGCACGGTCCAGGGCTTCACCGCCCAGACCACCTGCCTGAACAACGGTCTGGTCATCCAGGGCACCACGATCAAGGTTCCCTACGACAAGCAGGTTCCCGGTCTGCCCGCGCAGGCCGGCGCCGGAGGCGGCTACATGTCTCCCTCCCTGGTCTCCCAGAGCTGGAATGCCTTCAACGGCCAGCTCAAGGGCCTGATGACCTGGTCCATCAACTGGGACGGGTCGAGGAGCTGGAGCTTCGGCGACAACGTCAAGGCACTGCAGGGCCGCTGACCGGTCCTTGAGGGCCGTCTCCGGACTTCTCGTCCGGGGGCGGCCTTTCGCCTGTTCGGGCTGTCACGGCAGGGAGTGGCCTCCAGGGGGCGAGAGGCCCCACACACGCCGCGAACGTCACTCTCGTTCGATCTCGTCACGGATGTAGGCCTCTGTTTGGCGAACAAGCTGCCGACATTCTGGAATGATCGCGTTCATATCCTGTCGGAGATCGAGACTGACGGACAGTGAGTGAGATGCCCCCCATCGACGAAATCACCGCCTTCGCGTCGGATAAACCGGTCGTAACGGTCATCATCTGCGTGATCGGCCTAGCACTCCTCGGCGTGGCCTACCTCGCGGCCAGAGCCCTCTACCGGGCCGCGAACCAGTTCTTCCACCGTTACGTCGCGCCCCGTCCGGCCGAGGACATCCTCACCATCGTGGCAGCCAGCATCGCCACCGGCGTGTCCGCCCAGGGCATGTGGCGCTTCTCCGGCGACGTGCTCGGCTTCGACGGCCCGCTGAGGCTGCTGCTCTTCGCGTTCATCGAGGTCGCGGTGATCACCAGCGCGGTGCGGGCCCGCCGTAACATGCGGGAGAACTACTCCGCGGGCATCGACGGCATCGCGGTGTGGACGCTCACCGGCCTGTCGGCGGTGCTGTCCAGCATGGACGCCCGCAGTCTCGCCGAGGCCGTCTTCCGCCTGGCGGCCCCGCTGGTCGCCGCCTGGCTGTGGGAACGGGGCATGGCGATCGAACGGCACCGCATCACGGGGCGGCACCGCATCAACTGGCGGCTCACCCCCGAGCGCATGCTGGTCCGCGTCGGTCTCGCCGAGGTCAGCGACCGTACGGCCAGCGAGGTGGACGCCCACCGGCGGCTGACCAGGGTCGCGCTGGCCGCCAAGCGCGCCCGCGCCCTGCGTGAGGCGGGAGCCTCGGACAGGAAGATGCGCGGCGCGCTCACCAAGCTGGACAAGGCGATGGACCGGGCCGTCGAGCACACCGGCCTGGCGGTCGACAGCACCCGCCAGGAGGCGCTGCTGTCCCAGATCGGGGCGCTCTACAACACCTCCGCCCTGATCGACCTGACGCCGCCGGTCCCGTGGGCCCCCGAGGCCGAGGAGCCGCCGCGCCTGACGCACGCGCTGCCCGCGGCGGCGATGGACGACGACGACGAGGGCGAGGTCGAGATGCTCGACTCGCCGCCCCCTGTCGTGGACACCGCCCAGCGCGCCGCCCTGCTGCGCGCCGCCAGGGAGTACTGGGACAAGCAGATCGAGCGCAAGTTCGTCCCCAGGGCGTCCGACATCGCTCACGAGATCGGCATCTCGCTGGCCACCGCCCGTGAGTACCGCGCTCTGTGGAAGCTGGAGCCCCGCGCTCACGCGCTGATCGAGGCCGCCTTCAGGGAGCACGGGATCGTCGACACCGGCACCTTCCCGGCGATCGAGACCCAGCAGGAACGCGTCCTCACCGTCAACGGCTCATCCCATGGCTGAGAACCGGGGCGGGACCGCCGGTCACACCGGTGAGTCCCGCTCCTCGACCTCCGCGCTGCCGTTGACGCGGAGCTTGCGCCGGGCACGCTCGTAGAAGGTCGTGTCGCCGAGCCGTACGACCCAGGCGGCGGCGCGCAGCGCGGTGACGGTGAGCCGGTCTCCCGGCGCCAGATGGCCCGCGACCGCGCCGTCCACCTCGACGGCCAGTGTGCCGCTCGCCGGGAGCAGTTCCAGGGTGACCTCCTCGTCGGCGGAGAGCACCATGGCCCGGCTGAACGACGAGTGGGCGGCGGCCGGTACGACGAGGAACCCCTCGACCGTGGGGGAGACGATGGGGCCTCCCGCGGAGAAGCTGTAGGCGGTCGATCCCGTCGAGGTGGCGACGATGACGGCGTCGGCGGCGTACCGGACGAAGGGGTGCCCCTCGACGGAGACCGCGACCGCCGACAGCCCGTCACCGGGGATGCGCACCAGGGCGACGTCGTTGAACGCGGTCACCGTGCCGGTCCCCGGCAGCGAGGCCTGGACCGCCATGCGGGGCTCGACGGTGTGACGGTGGCCGTCGATGGCCGACAGCGCCCTGGGCAGCCCGTCGACGTCGATCTCGGCCAGGAAGCCCAGCCTGCCCAGGTTCACCCCGAGGACGGGGGTCGGCCGGCCCGCGATGAGGCGCATGGTGCGCAGCATGGTGCCGTCGCCGCCCAGGCTGACGAGCAGGTCCGCCCGGCCGACGAGCGTCTCGGCGTCCACCGCGACCGCGCTGCAGTCGATGCGCCCGACCTCCTCCGGCAGGCCGAGCACCGTGACGCCGCGCCCGCGCGCCCACCCGATGACGGTGTCGATGGCCGTCTTCGAGTCGCGGCGCGGATGCAGGACCAGTCCGACCGTTTCGACCATGCCCATCTCGCCACTGTACGGCGCTGTGCGGCGCGTCATGCCGCCGCCCGCCCGGGGGTCCTCGGCGGCCTGTAAAAGATCACTTATGTGTATACAGGGCATGATGACTTATAGTTCAACCCAAAAATTCCGTTATAGCCGTTCGATCCGAATTTTCCGACAATGGCGATTTTTGTATTTCACCGAATGATGTTTAATGCTTGACAACCTATTTAACGAACCATCAGGATTGGAGCGCTCCGCGATGGCGGCCTGTGTCTGATCCCCCGTGTCAGGGGGTGGAATGGCGCTGCGAATTCGATCGCGGTCAATCCCCTCGCTCTCTTTTCTCTGATTCAGGTCCCCGGCCCTTTTCGATCCGACACGGATGGATGGTGTGTTGTGACGGAGCTCGATCCCGGAAGGTCGCAGCTGAGCCTCGGTACGGAGGCGGCGCGAAATCTCGCGACGACGACCAAGACGGTTCCGCAGATGCAGGAGATCTCCTCGCGGTGGCTGCTGCGCATGCTGCCGTGGGTACAGGTCTCCGGTGGCACCTACCGGGTCAACCGGCGCCTCAGCTACACACTCGGCGACGGGCGGGTGAGCTTCACCAGCACCGGCTCCGAGGTGCGGGTCGTGCCCGCTGAGCTGCGTGAGCTGCCCTCACTGCGCGACTTCGACGACTCCGAGGTGCTGCAGGCGCTCGCCGAGCGCTTCACCCAGCGGGACTTCTCCGCGGGGGACGTGCTGGTCCAGGCGGGCCAACCCGCCGACGAGGTGGTGCTCGTCGCGCACGGCAAGGTCAACAAGGTCGGCGCGGGGCCGTACGGTGACGAGGTCGTCCTGACCGTGCTGGCCGGGGGCGACCACTTCGGCGACGAGACGCTGACCGGGCAGCGGGGCGACTGGGAGTTCACGGTCAGGGCCATCACCGCGGGCACGGTTCTGGTCCTGCCCGGGGACGCCTTCCGCGAGATCGCCGACCGTTCCGAGGCGCTCCGCGGCCATCTGCGTCAATTCGAGACGGCCCCGAAGGGCCCGCAGAACAAGTACGGCGAGGCCGCCATCGAGCTGGCCGCCGGGCACAGCGGTGAGCCCGACCTGCCGGGCACGTTCGTCGAGTACGAGCTGGCCCCCCGTGAGTACCAGCTCAGCGTCGCCCAGACCGTGCTGCGGGTGCACACCAGGGTCGCCGACCTCTACAACGACCCCATGGACCAGGTCGAGCAGCAGCTCAGGCTGACCATCGAGGCCCTGCGCGAGCGGCAGGAGCACGAGATGATCAACAACACCGAGTTCGGGTTGCTGCACAACGCCGACCTCAAGCAGCGCATCCACACCCGGACCGGCCCGCCCACCCCGGACGACCTCGACGAGCTGCTCAGCCGCCGCAGGAGGACGCAGTTCTTCCTCGCGCACCCGCGCGCCATCGCCGCCTTCGGCCAGGAGTGCACCCGCCGGGGGATCTACCCCATCGGCGCCGAGTTCGGCGGGCACACCGTCCCGGCCTGGCGAGGCGTCCCGATCTTCCCCTGCAACAAGATCCCGATCACCGGCAGCCGCACCACGTCGATCCTCGCGCTGAGGACCGGCGAGGACGACCAGGGAGTCGTCGGCCTGCACCAGACGGGCATCCCGGACGAGTACCAGCCCAGCCTGTCGGTCCGTTTCATGGGCATCAACGAGAAGGCGATTATCTCCTACCTGGTCAGCGCCTACTACTCCGTCGCGGTTCTGGTTCCCGACGCCCTCGGAATCCTGGAAGACGTCGAACTCGGGCACTGAGAACCGGACACGCGGTCTTTCGAGCTCCCGGTTTTCTTCCTGTCGTGTCCGTGGAGCCGAGAAGCTCGTCGGAGAATGGCGCTCACGCATATCGAGAAATGGGTGTGCAGGCCGGTAGCATCCGAATACGGGTGTTACCGGGCGGGCATGCTCACCCGGGACCCGCGCGCGTTCGGCGCCATGAAGGGCGGGTTTCCACGCGCACACCCACCCGGACACGCCAGATGAGGAGTTCGACCTCATGACCGACCGCTACGAGGGCGTGAAGACATGACGGCGGTTGACAGGGGCCAGACGGCGGACACCACGGCCGACATGCCAGATCTGACCGGGTCCGTCACCGGGGAACGGCCGGTGGTCACCGGGCGGCGACCGTCGGCGGGGACGGCCACCAGGCGGGACCCGGCCGCCGGACAGGCAGGAGAGGGGCGTACGGCGGGCGAGGTGCTCCGCTGGAGCCGTGACACGGTGGAGCCGGCCCTTCGCTCCGCGATCGACACGCTGCCCCCGTCGATGCGGCACATCTCCGGCTACCACTTCGGCTGGTGGGACGAGCACGGCCGACCGACCCAGGCCGACAGCGGCAAGGCGATCCGGCCCGCGCTCGTCCTGCTGGCCGCGGAGGCGGTCGGCGGAACCGCCGCCTCCGCGCTGCCCGCGGCGGTCGCCGTCGAGCTGGCGCACAACTTCTCCCTCCTGCACGACGACGTGATGGACGGCGACCGGACCCGCAGGCACAGGCCGACGGCCTGGAGCGTCTTCGGGGTCAGCCCGGCGATCCTGGCCGGAGACTCCCTGCTGGCGCTGGCCTACGACGCCCTGTCCGCGGGCGGGCATCCGGCGGTCCAGGAGGCGACCCGGATCTTCGGGGTCACGATCCAGGAACTGCTTGAGGGGCAGAGCGCGGACGTGGCCTTCGAGGGGCGCAAGGACGTCGAGCTGGCCGAGTGCCTGGCCATGGTGGCGGGCAAGACGGGCGCCCTGCTGGGGTGCGCCTGCGCGCTCGGCGCCCTGTCCGGCGGCGGCACCCCGGAGCAGGTCGAACGGCTGCGCTCCTTCGGGGCCGACCTCGGACTGGCCTTCCAGCTGGTCGACGACCTGCTGGGCATCTGGGGCGACCCCGAGGTCACCGGCAAACCGGTCTACTCGGATCTGCGAAGCCGTAAGAAATCGCTTCCCGTGGTGGCCGCGCTGGCCTCCCCGACCCCCGCCGGGCGTGAGCTGGCCGGTCTCTACCACCAGGAAGACCCGCTGACCGACACCGACCTGGCCCACGCCGCCGAACTCGTCGACGCCGTCGGCGGGCGGGCCTGGAGCCAGGAGCAGGCCGACGAACTGCTGGCCGGAGCGCTGCGCCACCTGCATGAGGCGCGTCCCGTCGCGCGGGCGGCCGCCGAGCTGAGGACACTCGCCCGGCTCGTCACCCGCCGCGACCGCTGACCCCCGGCCATACCGCTGGATGATGGTCAAGTGCGGGGTATGCCCGCATTGACCGACGATGGCAACCTGATCGCACGTTCGTAGTCAACGCGTTCTGATCAGATTGGATCGTCGTCGTGAGGGTGGCTTTCGTCGGTAAGGGCGGCAGTGGGAAGACGACCATGTCGGCGCTGTTCGCACGTTATGTGGCGAGCCGGGGGCTGCCGGTCGTGGCGATCGACGCCGACATCAACCAGCACCTGGGCATGGTGCTGGGG